>NZ_LZJX01000027.1:0-57250 GCF_001667595.1 Mycobacterium sp. E2989
AATAGGCGTCCGGTGTGCCGGGGGCGACGCTGCCCCAGCATTCCGGCCGGTCGATCGCCCCGCCCGCGCCCGGGCGGCCCATGTTGTCCCACGTCTGGCCGGCCTGCAGGTTCTGGTCGCTGGTGATGTTCTTCAGGGCGTCGGCGCCCGGCAGCAGCGTCGCCAGGACGTCCGGCGCGACGGGGCCCGGGGCCGCCGCGGGCATCGCCGCGCTCGTGGGGGTGGAGGTCGGCGCCGCCGTCTGGGTGGGCGGTGCTGCGCCGAAGATTGCCCATGCGACCAGCCCGACCACGGCGACGGCGATGAAGGTGTAGGACAGCGCCAGTCCCGCCCGGGCGCGGGCGGGGCGATCGACCGGCCGGAATGCTGGGGCAGCGTCGCCCCCGGCACACCGGACGCCTATTCGGGCGCCGACGTCGCGGGATACCGCGCGACGGAGTTGCGCGACTCGCGCAGCTTCCTCAAGTCCACCCAGGTCATCCAGGCCGTGGTGGCCTTCCGCGACCCGCCGGCGGCGCAGGCGCAGCTGGCCGCGTTGCTGTCGGGGTGGCGCCGATGCGGCGGCTTGACCGTGACCCTGACACCGCCCAACGGGGAGGCGCTGCCGTTCGCGGTCGGCGCGCCGGCCGATGCCCCCAACGGCATCACGACGCTGGACCTCGCACCCAGGGGGCTGCAGATCCGCTCGGCGCGGGCGGTCGCGGCCAAGGCCAACGTCATCGTCGACGTGCTGGTCTCCTGCAGCGGCACCACCGACGGCGACCAACCGCGGGTGGCGGGCGTGGGCATCGCGAACTACGTGCTGGGCAAGCTTCCTGGCTAGGGTTGGGCGCATGAAGTATCTCGACGTCGACGGCGTGGGACGTGTCAGCCGGATCGGCCTGGGCACCTGGCAATTCGGGTCTCGTGAGTGGGGCTACGGGGAGGGGTACGCGTCGGGCGCCGCCGGTGACATCGTGCGCCGCGCCCTCGCCATGGGGGTCACGCTGTTCGACACCGCCGAGGTGTACGGGCTGGGCAAGAGCGAGCGGATTCTGGGCGAGGCGCTGGGCGACGAGCGCGCCAACGTCGCGGTGGCCAGCAAGATCATGCCGGTCGCGCCCTTCCCGGCCGTGATCAAGCAGCGCGAACGGGCCAGCGCGCGGCGGTTGGGCCTGGACCGCATCCCGCTCTACCAGATCCATCAGTCCAACCCGGTGGTTCCCGACACGGTGATCATGCCGGGCATGCGCGACCTGCTCGAGAGCGGCAAGATCGGCGCGGCCGGCGTCTCCAACTACTCGCTGGCGCGCTGGCAGAAGGCCGACGCCGCGCTCGGGCGGCCCGTCGTCAGCAACCAGGTCCACTTTTCGCTGGCCCATGCCCGGGCGCTGGAGGATTTGGTGCCCTTCGCCGAACGGGAGAACCGCATCGTGATCGCCTACAGCCCGCTCGAGCAGGGGCTGCTGGGCGGTAAGTACGGCCTGGATAACCGCCCCGGCGGCATCAGGGCGCTGAACTCGCTGTTCGGCACCGAGAACCTGCGCCGCGTCGAACCGCTCCTGCAGACCCTGCGCGACGTCGCGACCACCGTCGGCGCCAAGCCCGCCCAGGTCGCGCTGGCCTGGCTGATCAGCCATCCGGGCGTCGTCGCCATTCCCGGCGCCTCCAGCGTCGAGCAGCTCGAGTTCAACGTCGCCGCCGCCGACATCGACCTGCCCCCGGACGCCCGCGAGGCGCTCACCGGCGCGGCCCGTGCGTTCCGGCCGGTCTCGGCCGGGCGTTTCCTGACCGACCTGGTCCGCGAGAAGCTCGGGCGCTGAGGTTAAGGCGGCGACCCGCAGCGCCCGGCTTCGCCGCGCTCGCGATCGCCGCTGAGGCGCCGGCGGCGACCCGCAGCGCCCGGCTTCGCCGCGCTCGCGATCGCCGCTGAGGCTAGGACTGCGCGGAATCTGCGAACGCGGCCGGACTGGCCGGCGCGCCCCGCGCCACGACCACCGGCATCGAGGTCGCGGCGTTCGTCCGCAGGATCGTGTGCACCACGTCGATGAGGTCCTCGACCGGCATCAGCTTGCCGGGCATGCAGCCGCGCGATGCCCACAGCGGCACGGCCTTCATCGCGAGGTCCATGTCCCAGTCGACGTTCATTCCGGTCTGCCCGTCGCCCTCGCCTCCCGCGCATTCCCCGACGATCAGGGTGGTGAAGCCGATGTCGGGGTGCTCGGCGCGCCACGCGTCGACCATTCGCTCGAGGGCCGCCTTGCTGACGCCGTACGCCCCGAGGCCCGGCCATGGCGGCCCGAACGTGCCCGCATCGGAGGACAGATAGACCGACTTGCCCGCGGAGGCCGTCAGGTGCGGCACCGCGGCAGCCGTCACCAGCGCCGCGCCGATGACGTTGGTGTCGAAGATGCGCCGCCAGGTGGCGGCGTCGGTCTCGACCATGCGCACCAGGGGCCCGACGGCGGGCGTGTAGACGACGTTGTCGATGCCGCCCAGCGCGTTCGCGGCGTTCTCGATCGCCGACCGGCACGAGGCCTCGTCGGTGACGTCGCATTCGACGGCGACCGCGCCCGGGCCCGCCTCCTGCGCGGCGGCCTCGATGCGCTCGCGGCGCCGCGCCAACAGCGCTACCTGATCGCCGCGCTGCGCCAGGCCGACACCGATGCAACGACCGAGCCCGCTCGAGGCGCCCACTACCACTGTCCTTGACATATTTGCCCTCTCTTGTAACGAGCTGCCGTCGGCAAGAACCTACCGGATATCACCCGGCGCATGTCGATGGCTGGGCTGGCTAATTCCGGACGACGGTGTTCCGGTCGCCCAGTTTTGCCCGGTACATGGCCTCATCCGCCCGGGCCGTGATCGTGTCAACCGAGTCCCCGGGTAGGGCAAGGGTGGCGCCAATGCTCAGGGTGGCCGAGACCGTCGTGCCGGCGGCGTGGATGGGTTCGGCGGCCTGCCTGCGGATCTCTTCGGCGATCTGCGCGAGCTCGTCGGCGCTGCGGACACCGGGCAGCAGGACGAGGATTTCGTCGCCTCCGGTTCGTCCGACGGTGTCGCCGCGCCGAACGCTTCCTTCGATCCGCGCCGCCAGGGTCGCGAGCACCGAGTCGCCGACGCCGTGCCCCCAGGTGTCGTTGATCTCCTTGAAATGGTCTACGTCGCAAAACAACACGCCGACATAGGTCCCAACCGGTTGCGGTTCCTCGAGCGCGGCGGCGAGCCGGCCGAGGGCCTCGGCCCGGTTGGCCAGCCCGGTCAGGGTGTCGAACCGGGCGAGCCGCTCCAGGCGCTGCTCCGCCTTCACCTGATCGTCGACGACGCGCACCGCCGCGATCATGCCGTCGATGTTGCCGTCGGCGTCGACGTACGGTTTGCCGTGGCTCTCGACCCAATGGTATTGACCGTCAGCGGAGCGAATTCGGAACCGTTGCACGACCGATTCGCCGGCGGCGACCCTGCCCACAGCGGCGGCGACCGTCTCGATGTCCTGCGGGTGGATGTGGCGGTTGAAACCTGGGCCGATCCACTCGTCCGGCGGCCGGCCCAGCGCGGCCTCCACGGACGGCGACACCCATACGACCTCGTCACCGCGGAGGAGCACGACGATGTCCACCGCGTTGTCGGCCAGGATGCGGTATCGCGCCTCGGCCTCGGCACGCTCGGTGCTGACCAACTCCTTCTCGATCAGCAGTTTCTGCTCGTTCTGAATGAACAAGAAAGTGATCACCCCGACGACGAGGGTGCCCAGCAGAATCGAGAAGGTCCACTCGGCGTGCGGTCCGACCCCGAGCCCCGAGAAGATCGGCCGCGATATCGCGACGACGACCGGAAGCGCGGCGAGCAGGCCGGCTAACCGAATCAGCGACTTCCGGTCGGGGCGGGCGAGCAGCCAGGCGACCGGGAACCGATCCGGGCGCGCCAGCGCCGTCGCCGCGGCGACCAGCAACAGCGCCGACGCCGTCATCAGTGCCTGGCCGGTCGAAGACGAAGTGCCCACCAGCGCCAGCGCGTCGAAGAGGTAGGCACCGACGGTGACGAACGGAATGGCCCCGCCGGCGGCGGTGCACGCGGGCCGGACCACGCGGGTCCCACGATCCACTCGTATCAGGCCGGTGGCCGCCGCCAGGAACAGCGCCGACACGCCTGTCTGCGGGCTCGGCCGCCCCGGCCAGCTCCATCGTGACGCACGGACCGCGTCACCGAACCACACCTCGTCGAATCCGGACGATGGCCTGCCGGTGGCGTACTCCGCAAGCACGATCACGGCGAGGACGCCCACGACCAGTGCCAGTCCTCGCCCGGCCCACACGCGCCCCCGCGAGGGGCGCCCCGACTGGAGCAGAATCGCCGCGTCCAGCGCGACCAGCCACGCCCCGGTCCACGGCATCATCTCCGGCCAGGTCGGATGGATGCGGGTCAGTCGGTCAATACCCGTCGCCCAGCCCACCCAGGTCAGTGTCGCGATGGCGAACACCACCAGCAGGGCGATCCGCCGGCACCAGGCCACGTCGTTGAGGCACGCGTCGGGGCTCGGCCTCTCCATCGGCGGCCCCTTCCTCCCCCACGGCGCGCGCCCGTCAGTGTGCGCGGATCGATGACCCCGCCGGAGGGCAAAAGGTAATCAATCCGTGGGAGAAAGGTCCTCGATGGCGGGCGATCCGGGGCTCGTCAGCCGCCGTCGGCGGCCTGCAATACCACGGCGGTGTGCGCGTCCACGGTGAGCATGCCCCCGCCGGGCACCTCCTCCGCGGGCGTCTCCTCGTCGGGACCGGTGAAGACAACGAGTTGCCAGGACGCGCCGAATTCCTTTGGCGGCAAGGTGAATTCGATCGGCTCGTAGTGGGCATTGAAGCACAGCAGGAACGAGTCATCGAGGACCCGCTGCCCCCGGGCGTCCCGGTCCGGGATGCCGTGCCCGTTGAGGAACACCGCGAGGGATTTCGCGAAACCCGCGCCCCAGTCTTCCTCGGTCATCTCCGCGCCCTCGGGGGTGAACCAGGCGATGTCCGGTAGCCCGTCCTGACCGCGGCGGCCCAGCGGCTTGCCGGAGAAGAACCGGCGCCTGCGGAATACCGGGTGGTGGGCGCGCAGCGCCGACACGGCCCGGGTGAACTCCAGCAGGCCGTTGTCCACTTTCGCCCAGTCGATCCAGGTGAGTTCGTTGTCCTGGCAGTAGCCGTTGTTGTTGCCGTTCTGGGTGCGGCCCAGCTCGTCGCCGTGGCAGATCATCGGCACGCCCTGCGACAGCAGCAGTGTGGTGAGGAAGTTGCGCTGCTGTCGGGCCCGCAGCGCGTTGACGTTCGGGTCCTCGGTCGGCCCCTCCGCACCGCAGTTCCACGACCGGTTGTGGCTCTCGCCGTCGTTATTGTCCTCGCCGTTGGCCTCGTTGTGTTTCTCGTTGTAGGACACCAGGTCCCGCAGCGTGAACCCGTCGTGCGCGATGACGAAGTTGATCGAGGCCACCGGTCGGCGCGCGGTGTGCTCGTAGAGGTCGGCCGACCCGGACAGGCGGTAGGCGAACTCGTCGAGGGTCGAGGGCTCGCCGCGCCAGAAGTCGCGCACCGCGTCGCGGTACTTGCCGTTCCACTCCGTCCACTGGGGCGGGAAGTTGCCGACCTGGTAACCGCCCGGCCCGACGTCCCACGGCTCGGCGATGAGCTTCACCTGGCTGACCGTCGGGTCCTGTTGCACGAGTTCGAAAAACGCCGCCAGCCGGTCCACGTCGTAGAACTCGCGCGCCAGCGTCGCGGCCAGGTCGAACCGGAAGCCGTCGACGTGCATCTCGGTGACCCAGTAGCGCAGCGAATCCATGATCAGTTGCAGCGCGTGCGGATGCCCGACGTTGAGGCTGTTGCCGGTGCCGGTGTAGTCCATGTAGTAGCGCTTGTCGTCGTCGACCAGCCGGTAGTAGGCGGCGTTGTCGATGCCCCGCATCGACAACGTCGGGCCCATGTGATTGCCCTCGGCCGTGTGGTTGTAGACGACGTCGAGGATGACCTCGATGCCGGCCTCGTGCAGAGCGCGCACCATCGCCTTGAACTCCTGCACCTGCCCGCCCGGCGAGGTGGCGCTGGAGTACTTGAAGTCGGGTGCGAAGAAGCCGATCGTGTTGTAGCCCCAGTAATTAGAGAGGCCCTTGTCCACCAGCGTGGAGTCGTTGGCGAAGTGGTGCACCGGCATGAGCTCGATGGCGGTGACGCCGAGGTCCTTGAGGTGCTCGATGATCACCGGGTGCGCCACCGCCGCATAGGTGCCGCGCAGTTGCTCGGGGATGTCCGGGTGGGTCTGCGTCAGCCCTTTGACGTGCGCCTCGTAGATGACCGTGTCGGCGTACTGGTGGTCCGGCGGACGGTCGTTGCCCCAGTCGAAGTACGGGTTGATCACCACCGACTTGGGCATGAAGGCGGCGGAGTCGTCGTCGTTGCGGCTGTCGGGGTCGCCGAAGTTGTAGCTGAAGAGGGCCTGGTTCCACTCGAAGGAGCCGTCGATGGCCTTCGAATACGGGTCCACCAGCAGCTTGTTCGGGTTGCACCGCAGCCCCTGCTGGGGGTCGTAGGGCCCGTAGACGCGGTAGCCGTAACGCTGACCGGGCTCGATGTTGGGGATGTAGGCGTGCCAGACGAATCCGTCGATCTCCGGCAGTGTGACGCGGCTCTCGGTGCCGTCGGCGTCGAACAGGCACAACTCCACCCGCTCGGCCACTTCGCTGAACACGGCGAAATTGGTCCCCGCCCCGTCGTAGGTCGCGCCCAGCGGGTAGGCGCGGCCCGGCCACACCTCTCCGGTGGGCGTGGGGGCGGAGGCTTCTGCGGATGTCATGGCGCAATCAATACCCTACCGGGGCCTCCCCCAAACGGTGGTTCGGAAGCCCTTGCAGCAAAACGGTTTTCAAGGTCGTAACATGACCTTCACCGCGCCGTCCTGCTTCTTCTGGAAGATGTCGTAGCCGTGCGGGGCCTGGTCCAGCGGCAGCACGTGGGAGGCGAAATCGTCGACGCCGAGCGGGTCGTCGTCGGTCAGCAGCGGCATGATGTCGTCCACCCACCTCTTCACGTTCGCCTGACCCATCCGCAGGGTCACCTGCTTGTCGAAGAGCGTGAGCATCGGCAGCGGGTCGGCCATCCCGCCGTACACACCGATCAGCGATATCGTTCCGCCGCGGCGCACGATGTCGATGGCCGAGTACAGCGCGTGCAGCCGGTCCACGCCGGCGGTCTGCATGAACCGCTTGGCGACGAAGTCCGGCAACATGCCGGTGGCCTGCTGGGCGAGCTTGGCCGCGGGGGAGCCGTGGGCTTCCATGCCCACCGCGTCGATGACGGAGTCGGAGCCCCGCCCGTCGGTCAGGTCCCGGATGGTGTCCCCCAGCGGGGCGTCGAGCCGTGACAGGTCGATGGTGTGGATGCCGCGCTGCGCCGCGCGCCCGAGGCGCTCGGCCACCAGGTCGACTGCGATCACGCGGTAGCCGAGGTGATCCGCGATGCGCGCGGCCATGTCGCCGATCGGGCCCAGCCCGAGCACGGTGACGGTGCCGCCGTCGGGGATGTCGGCGTAGGCCACCGCCTGCCACGCCGTCGGCAGCACGTCGGACAGATAGACGAACCGCGAATCCGGCGGCCCCACAGGAACTTTGATGTGCGTGAACTGCGCCTGGGGCACCCGCAACAGTTCGGCTTGGCCGCCGGGGACTTCGCCGTACAGTTCCGAGTATCCGAACAGCGCGGCCCCCATGCCCTGCTCACGCACCTGGGTGGTCTCGCATTGGGTATAGAGCTGCTGGCCGCACATGTAGCAACTGCCACAGGAGATTTGGAAGGGGATGACGACCCGGTCGCCTATCCGCAGGTCGCCCGTCTCACCGCCGACCTCGCGCACGATCCCCATGGGTTCGTGCCCGAGGATGTCGCCGGGGTTCATGAACGCCCCGAGAATCTCGTAGAGATGCAAATCGGAGCCGCAGATGTTGGTCGACGTGACTTCGACGATGGCGTCGGTGGGCTTCTCGATCTTCGGGTCCGGCACCGACTCCACCCGGACGTCGCGCTTGCCGTGCCAGGTGACAGCCTTCATGTGCAAAGCACATACCCGCCTGGGGTCCGCCGAAACGCGGTCAGCGCCGGCGGCGCTTGATCGGGTGCTCGCTTTCGACCAGCCCATGAGCGATGTCGATGAGCCTGGTGTTGGATTGTTGAGAGAGCCGGGTGAGCAATTCGAACGCTTCGACGGCGTCAAGATTGAAGCGTTCCATAATGATTCCCTTGGCCTGACCGATGATGTCCCGCGACGCCAGGGCGCTGCGGAACTGGTCCTGTCGCTGCATCACCGACCACGCCAGCGCGACGTGCGTGGCGAATACGGCGCCGAGTTCCACCGCCTCGTAGCGGAACGCGTGCGGCCGATCGGCGTAGAAGTTGAGTGCGGCCAGGCTGTCGTGGTTGACGAACAACTCGTAGGACAGGATGGACCGGATCGGGGTCTGTTCGAGCGCGTGCCGGCGATAGCGCGGCCAGCGTTCCTCGGCGGTGAGGTCGTCGACGTGCATCACGTGGTGCCGCCAGGCCGCCTCCACACACGGCCCCTCCCCATACCGGTTCTGTATCGCGTCCAAGACGACGGGGTACCGGTGGGTGGCGGCGACGTTCGTGACCGCCCTGCTCTTCTCGGCCAGCGTGATCCCCGCGTACTGGGAGCCCGCCACGTGCTGGACGCCGTTGTGGATCAGTTCGCGCAGGCCGACATCGGTATCGGTTTCGTCGTGCTCCAGGCTGGCGACCAGTTTCGCCAGCTGGGCGACGATCACTTCGCTGCCCTGCTGCATGGCCTTACCCCTCCGGGCTAATTCGGGCATGCTTCATTTCGAGGTCCCGACCTCGCTTGTCTCATCTTTCCGGCGACGCGCTTACCTGTCTACCCCGGAAAACGAAGTCTATGGGTCATAGAACGAAGCTCTAGGCCGGCCCAGGCAGCCCGGCACTACGTTCCGCCGACGACGAGCGTAAGTCGTTGATAACCAAGACTTTTCGCCGCAGTGGCCGTCGCCCGACGAAACGGGACGGCGCTCGGTGGGTAATTCCTCCTACACTCGGCTTGGTGACCTCAATCGTGATCGTTGGCAGCGGCTTCACCGGATTCACCTGCGCGCACCGCCTGGCCCGCATTCTGCGCCGGCGGCGCGCGCAGGCCGACATCACGATCGTCTCCCCGGTGGACTACATGCTGTACACCCCGTTGCTGCCCGACGTCGCCGGCGGGGTCGCCGATGCCCGCTTCGTCGCGATCCCGCTGGCCAACACCCTCAAGGGGGTGCGCGCCGTGCGCGGCCGCGTGGACGGGGTGGACTTCGCCCAGCGCACGCTCATGTACTGCGATCCCGAAGAACGCAGCCACACCATGTCCTGGGACCGGCTGGTGCTCACGCCGGGCTCGGTGACCAAATTATTCGACGTGCCCGGTCTGGCGACCTGCGCGCGCGGCTTGAAGACCACCGCCGAGGCGCTCTACCTTCGCGACCATTTCGTGGAGCAGCTGGAGTTGGCCAACATCGAGGACGACCCGGCGGTGGCCGCGGCCCGGCGCACCGTCGTCGTGGTCGGGGCGTCTTATTCGGGCACCGAACTGGTGACCCAGCTGCGCGCGCTGGCCGACGCGGCCGCCAAACAGATGCGCTTCGATCCCGCCACGGTCCGGTTCGTGCTGCTCGATCTGGCGGAGCAGGTGATGCCCGAGGTCGGCAAGAAACTGGGCGATGCCGCGCAGAAGGTGCTCCGCCGGCGCGGCATCGACGTCCGCCTCGGCATCACGCTGAAGGAAGCGCACGCCGATCACGTTGTGCTCAGCGATGATTCGCGCATCGACACCCGCACGGTCGCCTGGGTCACCGGCGTCACGGGCGCGCCGCTGATCCAGGATCTGGGACTACCGACCGAGCGGGGCCGGCTCAAGGTGCAGGCCGACTTGCAGGTGCCGGACCACCCGGACGTGTTCGCCGCCGGCGACGCGGCCGCGGTTCCCGACCTGACCCAACCGGGCAAGATCACCCCGCCGACCGCCCAGCACGCCACCCGGCAGGGCAAGGTGCTGGCCCGCAACGTGGCGGCCAGCCTGGGTCACGGCACTTCCAAGCAGTACAAGCACCGCAACCTGGGCCTGGTGGTCGACCTGGGACCGTGGCATGCGGTGGCCAACCCGCTGAACATCCACCTGTCGGGGCTGCTGGCGAAATTCGTGACCCGGGCCTACCACCTGTACGCGATCCCGCGGGGCGTCAACCGGTGGGCGGTGTCGCTGGCCTACCTGACCGACCTGCTGTTCAACCGGTCGGTGGTTTCCATCGGCCTGGCCTCCGAGGAGGACTCGCAGTTCGCGGCCAGCGAGGGCATCCCGATGCCGAAGACGGGCTGAGGGCGGCTCAGCCCTCGGCCGACTTCTGGGCCATCGCGTAGCCGAGCTGCAGAAAGTCGGCACCGGCCAGTGCGGTGAAGACGCCGGCGATCAAGCGGGTCAACCGCGGGGCGAAGACCAGGCCGATGGCGAAGCCGGTCGCCACCCACATGTCCAGGCAGAACGGGCAGGTCAACAGCTCCCCCAGGCTGTGCCGCAGCTGGCTCTCGTCCCTGACCTCCTCCTTGACCTCCGCCGGGCCGCCCGTCCCCGCGTAGCGGGTGAACGGCGCCCGCAAGGGGCTGGTCACCGCGTCCTTGGTCACGGTCCGCGAGAGCTTGTGGGTGCCCAGCGTCACCAAGACGAGGTCCTGGATGCGCCAGCGCGGCGGCAGCGTGCGCCCGGTGAGCAGCGCGGCAGCGGTCGCGGCGGCCACCACGACGCCGTAGATCATCAGCACCGCTAGGTAGCCGCCGAGCGGCTGGGGCGCCTCTCCGCGGTACGCGTCGGCCTCGCGCCGCGCTCCGTCGACCACCTGGGCCTTGGCCTCCGCCACCTCTGCCATCGCATCTCCTTCAACTCAAAGGCACAGCAGGGGGTGTACCCGATGTCGGTCGGCGCAATCCGAGGCCGCCGTCAGGGGTCGTTGGCGCCGGCCTCGGCGAGCTTCGCGGTTTTGGCGGCCTTGCGCAGCGTGCGGTTGGTGGACCGCAGGTCGGTGTTGGCGGCCGAGAGCGTCGCGTTGTGGTCCTCGAGATCGAGGATGCGGGCTACGCCGGCCAGGTTGACGCCGGCGTCGACCAGCTCGCTGATGCGCTTGAGCCGGGCCAGGTCGTCGTTGCTGTAACGCCGGGTTCCGCCGTTGCTGCGCGCCGGCGTGAGCAGTCCATAACGCTCGTACAGGCGCAGCGACTGCACCGGGATGCCCGAAAGCTCGGCGGCCACCGAGATGCCGTACACGCCGTGATCGGGCGCCGGGGCGCCGGAATCGCCGCGTTGGTCGGTCATCACCCGCTCCCCCTCGAAACGAACTGCCTTAGAAAATCTGTTTATCACACTTGCAGGCATAGTGTCGACGGTGCTATATAAAATCTATGTCATTGGACATAGGTAAGAACCGGACCACAGCCTAGATTGGAGTGAGAGGTGACCACCATGCTGATGCGTAGCGACCCCTTCCGCGACCTCGACCGCTTTGCCCACCAGGTGTTCGGTACGGCCGCCCGGCCGGCGGTGATGCCGATGGACGCTTGGCGTCAGGGCGAGGAATTCGTCGTCGAGTTCGACCTGCCCGGCATCGATGCCGAATCGCTCGACATCGACATCGAGCGCAACGTGGTGACCGTGCGCGCGGAGCGCCCGGCCCTTGACCCGAACCGCGAGATGCTGGCCACCGAGCGCCCGCGCGGGGTGTTCAGCCGGCAACTGGTGCTCGGCGACAACCTCGATACCGACAAGATCGAGGCGTCCTACCGCGAAGGCGTTCTGCGCCTGCGCATTCCGGTGGCCGAACGGGCGAAGCCGCGCAAGATCACCGTCGGCCGCGGCGACGCACACTCGGCCATCGACGAGAAAGCCTCGCAGCGCGAGGTCATCAACGCCTGATCGGCCGCGGGGGGCGGCGGCCCGTGTTGAAACGGCCGCCGCCCCCCGGGAACGGGATGCGCAATGAAATGGGAACTGGACGGTCAAACGGTCGACGTCGAACGGGCGTTGGCCGGCGGTTCCGCGCAACCGGCCGGCTGGTTCCGCTTCTACTTCACCGATCAGCGCTGGGAGTGGTCGGAGCAGGTGCAGCGGATGCACGGGTACGAGCCGGGCACCGTGACCCCCACCACCGAACTGGTGCTCTCGCACAAGCATCCGGACGATCGCGGGCAGGTCGCGGCCACCATCAACCAGATCGTGAACACCCGCCAGGCGTTCAGCACGCGACACCGGATCGTCGACACCGGCGGCAACGTGCGGCACGTCGTGGTGGTGGGTGACCGGTTATTCGACGACGATGGCGACGTGGTCGGCACCCACGGGTTCTACATCGACGTCACCCCCGCGCCGGGGCATACCAACGAGGAACTCGTCAGCGCCAGGCTGGCCGAGATCAACTCGAACCGGGCCGGCATCGAGCAAGCCAAGGGCATGCTGATGCTGGTCTACGGCATCAGCGCCGACGCGGCCTTCGAGTTGCTCAAATGGCTTTCGCAGGAAGCGAATATCAAGCTTCGGCCGCTCGCCGAACAGATCGCCGACGACTTCCGCGGCGTCGGCGCGCGCCTGGACGCCCAATCGGAGTTCGACCACCTATTGCTGACCGCGCACGAGCGCGTCAACCATCAGTCATGACGACTTGCGGCGCCGGGTACCGGCGGCCGCCACCAGTTGCGCCATGCCCTTCTCGATGCCGTCGGCGAGCGCGTCGATGTCGGGCGCGGTGTCGTAGTCGGCGGTGATGCCGAAGACGAATGTGTCTGCGTAGCTGAGCATCGCGACGCCGGTGCGCACCTGCAGGGCGATCGGCGGGATCGGCAGCAGCTCCAGCACCGGACGGCCCATCAGCCGCTGCCGGCTCCGTGGGCCCGGAACGTTGGTGGCCAGCGCGACCACCGCCCGCTGAGGCAACCGCGAGAGCAAGCGAATCGCCCACGCGGACAGGGCAAACGGGGTGCGTTTGGCCGCCACTACCATCGCGCTGCCGCCCTCGCTCTGACCGCTGGACTTGGCGTGGGAGAGCCGGTCGTGCACCAGCTTCAGCTGACGCACCGGGTCCGCCTCGTCGACGGGCAACAGCGGCAGCATCGCCGAGACGCGGTTGCCTGCGACGTTGAAGTGGTCCACCGCGCGAACGGAGACGGGAACCAGCGTGCGCAGCGATTCGTGGCCGGGACGTTCCCCGCGCGCGAGCAAGATCTCGCGATAGCTGCTGGTGATCGCCGCCAGCGCAACGTCATTCAGCGTGACCCCGAACGCGCGGGCGACCTTGTGCATGTCGGCCAATCGGGCCCGGGCCGCGCTGTACCGGCGCATGGTGGTGACCGGTCCGTTCAACGACGATTCCGGGGCGGGGTGCAGCAAGCCGGCCGCCAGCTCCGCGGCTCCGATCGCCGCGTGTTCGGCCGCAGTCATCGCACCGAGGGCGCCCCGGCCGATTCCGCTCACCCAACTCAACGGGTTGAGGCTTACCTTGAACACGCCCGTCTGCGCCGGGACCGGCTTCTTGCCGGCGCCGACGTCGGAGGCGAAGGTGTCGCGGTCGCCGTCGTCGCTGAACTTCGCCAACAGCTGCGTCGTTGCGATGCCGTCGGCGATGCAGTGGTGGATCTTGGTCAGCACCGCCCACCGGCCCTCGCTGAGACCCTCGATGATCCAGCACTCCCACAGCGGGCGCTCGCGGTCGAGCCGGCGCTCCATCAGCGACGCGATCACCTCGAAAAGCTCGGCGTCGCCGCCGGGTTGCGGCACCGCGATGCGGTGCAGGTGACGCGCGAGGTCGAAGTGCGGGTCGTCCACCCAGTCCGGTGGCCGCAGGTCCAGCGGATGGGTCCGCAGGACCTGTCGGCAGCGCGGAATCGTCGCGACCCGTTCGGCGAACGAGGCGGCAAATTCTTGGTATGTGGGCGCGGGCCCCGCCACGATCGAGACGCCGCCCACCGCCAGGCTGACATGCGGGTCGGAGTCCTCGACCTCGAGGAAGCCGGCGTCCAGGGCGGTCAATTGCTCCACGATGCCACTTTCCGCGCCGCAATGCGCTGGTGGCAGGGCCGTAAGTCCCCAACTACTGAGGCCAAACGGCGGCTGTGGCCGCGTGCCCTCGGGCATATCGTCTGGGGGGTGAGGAGGAGATCAATTGAGCAGCGAGGCAGGTGCTTTCGCCGCCGCCTCCCGCACACTCCGCGAACGCCGCCCGGTCTACGTCCGCTGCCGCATCGACGAAGCGTGTTGACGCAACCCCCCGAAGGAAGAACACCATGAGCGATTTCACCTACGTCCGCTTCTTCGAGGAGATCGGCATCTCCGACGTCCCGCTGGTCGGCGGGAAGAACGCCTCGCTGGGCGAGATGTTCCAGAAGCTGACCGGACAGGGCGTTCGGGTTCCGCATGGGTTCGCGATCACCGCCGAGGCCTACCGGCACGTACTGGACAGCGCCGGCGCCTGGGACGCGTTGCACGCCGCGCTCGACGACCTCGACCCCGACGACGTCACCGCGTTGGCGCGCAAGGGCAAGCGGGCCCGCGAAATCGTTTACGGCGCAGGGCTTCCCCCGGAGCTGGCCGCCGAGATCACGGCCGCCTACCGGCAGCTTCAGGAGGAATACGGCGAGGACGTCAGCCTGGCCGTGCGCAGCTCGGCGACCGCGGAAGACCTGCCGACCGCCAGCTTCGCCGGCCAGCAGGAGACCTTCCTCAACATCAAGGGCACCGAGAGCCTGCTGGACGCCTGCCGCCGTTGTTTCGCGAGCCTGTTCACCGACCGGGCCATCCACTACCGGATCGACCAGGACTTCGACCACTTCAAGGTGGCGCTGTCGATCGGCGTGATGAAGATGGTGCGCTCCGACCTCGCCTCGTCGGGGGTGATGTTCACCCTGGACACCGAATCCGGCTTCCACGACGTCGTATTCATCACCGGCGCCTACGGGCTCGGCGAGAACGTGGTGCAGGGCGCCGTCGACCCCGACGAGTTCTACGTCCACAAGCCGACGTATCAGGCCGGCCACCGGGCGGTGCTGCGCCGGCTGATCGGGGACAAAGCGGTCAAGATGATCTACGTCGAGGGCGAGACCAAGAACACCGTCCGCAACATCCCCACCCCGAAGGCCGACCGCGCCCGGTTCTGCGTCACCGACGACGACGTGCTCGAGCTGGCCGGGTACGCCTGCACCATCGAGGCCCACTACGGGCGGCCGATGGACATCGAATGGGCCAAGGACGGTCTCGACGGGCGGCTCTACATCGTCCAGGCGCGCCCCGAAACCGCGGCCTCGCAGCGCAGCCGGACGACGATCGAAAGCTACGTGCTCGAGGCCAAGGGCGCCGAACGCAAGGAGGTGCTCGCCGAGGGCCGCTCGGTCGGCGAGAAGGTCGCCACGGGCGTCGCCCGGCGGATGGACAACCTCGGGAAGCTGTCGGAGTTCCGGCCCGGCGACGTGCTGGTCGCCGACATCACCACGCCCGACTGGGAACCCATCATGAAAATCGCCGCGGCCATCGTGACCAACCGCGGCGGGCGCACCTGCCACGCGGCGATCATCGCCCGCGAGCTCGGCATCCCCGCGGTCGTCGGCGCGGGTGACGCCACCACGAGCGTGCCCGACGGCGAGCTCGTCACGGTGTCGTGCGTTGAGGGCGACACGGGGCGGGTCTACCGCGGCGAGTTGGGCTTTCGCGTCGAGCACACCGAGGTGTCCGACCAGGAGCGCCCGCAGACCGAGATCATGCTCAACCTCGGCAACCCGGATCTGGCGTTCAAGACGTCGTTCCTGCCGAACGACGGCGTGGGGCTGGCCCGGATGGAGTTCATCATCAACGAGTACATCCGGGTGCACCCGCTGGCCCTGCTCCACCCCGACCGGGTGGACGACGCCGAGGCCAGGCGGACCATCGAAACGCTGACGTACGCCTATTCCGACGGCGCCGATTTCTTCGTGGAGCGCCTATCGGAAGGGATCGGCACCATCGCCGCCGCCTTCTGGCCCAAGCCCGTCGTCGTGCGGATGTCGGACTTCAAGACCAACGAATACGCCAGCCTGGTCGGCGGCAGCGGCTTCGAGGCGGCCGAGAGCAACCCGATGATCGGCTTCCGCGGCGCCTCGCGCTATGCGCACCCGGCCTACGCCGAAGGTTTCGCGCTGGAGTGCCGGGCGATGAAGCGGGTGCGCGAACAGATGGGGCTGACCAACGTCGTGCTGATGGTGCCGTTCGTGCGCCGGGTGGCCGAGGCGGACCTGGTCCTGGCGGAGATGGCCAAACACGGTCTGCGCCGCGGGGAGAACGGGCTCAAGGTCTACGCGATGTGCGAGATCCCCAACAACGTCATCCTCATCGACGAGTTCGCCAAGCGCTTCGACGGGTTCTCCATCGGGTCCAACGACCTCACCCAGCTGACCCTCGGTGTCGACCGGGACAGCGAGATCGTGGCCTTCGACTACGACGAACGCGACGAGGGAGTCAAGGAGATGATCCGTCTGGCCGTTGAGGGCTGCCGCCGCAACGGGATTCACTCCGGGTTGTGCGGTCAGGCGCCGTCGGACTACCCCGACATGGCCGAGTTCCTGGTTCGCTGCGGCATCGACTCGATCAGCCTGAACCCCGACGTGGTGGTCAAGACCACCCGGCAGGTCCTGGACCTCGAGCGTGCGGTGCAATTGCAGTAGGGCTCCGCGCGCCGTCCCGCCGAGATTGCCGTCACGGCTGTGGTTGGGGGCGCATCCACGACCCTGAGCGCAATCTCGCGAACGTCGCGGGGAACCTCAGGGCCGCGGCGGCTGGCGATAGAGGGCGGCGCCGGCGACGACGTCGGCCCCGGCCGCGACGAACAGCACCCGCGCGCCCGCCGGCAACCGCTGTGCCCGCTGCCCGAACGCGGCGGCCAGGGCGGTGGTATGCATGCGTTCGCCGTCGGCGACGCCGATCTGCTCGACCGGCACACCCAGCCGGGCGGCCAGCGCGGTGCGGTATCCGGGCCGGGCGGGGGCGGCGACGATCGCGTCGACGTCGGACAGCAGCACCGCCTGCTCGGAAAGGCACGCCGACACCGCCCGCCCGGCCGCCGCGGCCATCCGCTCGTCCATCGCCGCCGACTCCGAAAAGCGCAGGACGTTGCGGGAGTCGGCGAAACCGACCGTGGCGCTGAAGGTTTCATCGCCGATTTCACTCGGGTCGGTCACCCAGGAGACGCGGCTGAGACCGTCGTCGTCGTCGGACCAGCCGCACAGCATCGCGGCGCCGGCGGCCGAGAACGGGAAGTGCTCGCTCATGCCGTGCCCGGGATCGGCGTCGCTGGCGACCACCAGCGCGCGCCGGATGGCGCGGCTGCGCATGAACCCGTCGACGATTTGCAGCGCGGTCAGCAGCCCGCACGTGCCGTTGGCGATGTCGAAGGAGAACGTGCCATGGGCGCCGGCGTGCGGGTCCTCCGGGTTGGCGCCGATGTCGTCCTGGATCAGTGCGGCGAGCGCCGGCTCACCGAGGTTGCGGTCGCGGTAAATGCCGGCGTTGACCACGAGGTCGAGGTCCTTGGCCTCGCATCCGGCCCGCTTCAGGCAGTCCTTGGCGGCGACGACGGCCAGGTGCAACGCGCTGTGGCGGCCCCGTAGCCGCGGATGCGAGACGTCGATCCGATCAATCACCGTGCCCATAGCGGCTCACCACATCCTCGTCCAGGGTCAACAAGACCACGCCGATTTCCAGGCCGGAGGCCAACGCCAGCAACGCGATTCGCTCCCCGGGCCTGATCCGCCCGGCCTCGAGTTCCTCGACGAGCGCCACCGTGTGGGTCGTGGAGGCGGTGTTGCCGTAGCGGTCGACGGTGATCACCGCGTCGTGGCGCGGGCTGTCGCCGAACACCTCCGACATCCGGGCCATTCCCTTGCGGATGGCGCGCGCGGACGTCTGGTGGGTGATGACGTGGTCGATGTCGTGGATCGAAAGACCCACGGTGTCAAGCACTTCGGTCAACAGCACCGGGGTGTCGGCGATTGCGGCCTTTTGGATGGCGCGGGAGTTGGTGAACATCCGCGCGCCCGGATCGTCCCCCTGCGGATACGCCAGGCACAGCCGGCTGTAGTCGGCGACGGTGGTGAAGCCGGCCAAGGCGATGCCGGCCGAACCGGCCGGCGCCCGCTCCAGCAGCAGCGCCGCGCCGGCATCACCCAGGGTCAGGCAGGCCAGCTCCTTGCTCATGATGTTGCGGATGTGCCGTGCCGCATTGTTGCTGAGCTGCGAGATGTACTCGCCGCTGACGACGAGCCCGCGCTCGACGACGCCCTGGCGGATCCAGTTGTTCAGAATCGTTACACCCGTGAGCATTCCGGCGCACGCGTTGGACACGTCGAACGTCATCGCGTTCACCGCCCCGATCCCTCGCGCCACGGCGCTGCTCATGGTCGGCTCGAGCCACTGGGTCAGCCCGTCGCGGAACTTGGTGATGCTGCAACTGATCACCACGTCCAGCGCCGCCGGATCCTGCTGGGCGGTGGCCAGGCAGTTCAGCGCCGCCGAGCTGGCCAGGGTGTAGGAATCCTCGTCGCCCACCGACACCCGGCGTTCGCGGATCCCGGTCAGCCGTTCCAGGTCGATGTGGGTGCGATGGCGGGTGGACGCCATCAGCTCGTCGGTGCTCAGGTGAGTCCCGGGCAGATGCCGGCCCGCGGCCGCGACTCGCGCGACGAAGGGGGCCGCACCGCCCTCCCCGGTTGCTTCCATCACGAGCCAGTGCCGAGTCATCGATGGCACCTCCTTGGCATGTGGGTCACCCGCGCATCTCGAGGACTTCGGTCACCGGACGCCGGGCGGTGGGTTGCGGGTGTGGGTCCTTGGCCGGTGACCGGCCGACCCGGATCAGCAGCTGCGGCTGGCCGGAGCCGCCGGTGACTTGCCTGATGATGTCGCGGCTCAGCGATATTTCCGTCATGTGCGTCAGCGTGCAGGTCGCCATGCCGGCCAGGGTGCATTCGAGCAGCACCGCCGACAGCGCCTCACCGCAGCGCAGCACTTCGACCGGCGCATCGTCGTGACGGGTGGACAGGACCACGATCTTGGAGTGGTCCACCTCGATCGCGGCGCGGCGGCGGCCCCCGCCCGCCGGCGGGAACGCGCGGGCGATGTCGACGCGAGCGGCCTCGGAGCTCGACAGCAGGGCGCTTTCCGGCACGCGGTCGGCGTTCGCTTCGAAGGGCGAAGTCCACCAACGCAATTCGGTCAGGTAGGAGGTATCGGTTCGGCGCAGCTGCTCGGTGAGCCGCGACGCCTCGGCCAGTCTCGGCCGCTCGTCGTCGTCGACCACGTCCAGCGACACTTCGTAAGGGGTCACCGCGGCGCTCAGGGCCGAATGCAGCGTGGGCCACGCGTTCGGTGCGCCCAGCGGCAGCCGGTCGGTGCGGCGGCGGAGGATCGCGTCGGCCCGCAGCCGACATTGCGCCGTCACGTTCGCCACGGGCAGAAAGCCCACACTCGCAAGGTGATCCGGTCTGCCCTCGGTGGGAAATCGTTCGGTGACGCTTTCCCATCCCGCGGCGGCCATGGCGACCCGCAGGTGGTCGAGGACGGCGCCACAGCTCAGGATCAGCTCCCGACCGGTGTGGTCGGTGGCGTGCATCGCGTGGTGCGGGTCGGCCCACAGGTGCAGCCTGCCGCCGTCGGCCACCCACCGCCAGGGCTGGCTGTTGTGCAGCGACGGCGCGCGGCACGCGAGCGTCACCGCGTCCCGGATGACCTGCTCGGTCGGCACTTTCGCATCCATCGTCACCACTTCGTCGATTCCGGTGAGGCAAACTGTATGCCCCATGCGGCGGGTGCGGGCAGGGCCGTTGGTCCCCGACGGCCGGGACGTTGGGACCTGCGGCTGTTACGTCGCACGCGCCCACAGGTCGCGCGCCTCGCGGGCGACGAGGTCGGGTCTGCGGGAGGTGTCGATCCGGTGCGCACCGTTCCAGTCGGCGTGCCCGGCGGCCAGGGCGGCGGCGATCTCCGGTGTCACCTCCGAATTGCCCGCGGGCCTGGTCTTGATCCGCTCGGCCGCAAGGTCGGCCGTCGCCGCGCACACGAATTCCACCAGCGCCGAATGCGTCTCGGTGGCCAGCTGGCGGGCCGACTCGCGCGTGCGCGGGTCGCGCCAGGTGCCGTCGAGGATCACCGAGTGGCCCTCGCCCAGCAACCGCCGCGCGCGTCGGAGGGCGGTCTCGTAGACGACCGCTACCTGGTCGGGGCTGTAGAGCCCGGCGTTCAGCACACCGGGCGCACCGGCGATGGCCCCCGAATCTCGAAGCTCCCGGCGCACATCGTCGGTGGAAATAAGCTGCGCGTCAAACGATTCGGCCAGCCCGCGCGCCACGGTGGACTTCCCGGTGCCCGGGTTGCCGCCCACAAGGGCCAGGCGAACCGTGCCGGTTTGCAGGTGGGCCGTTGCGATGGCCAGGTGGCGGGCGGCGTCCTCGGCCGCCGCGGTCTTTCCCTGTGACTGTCGAACGCAATCCACCTTCGCCCTGACCACGGCGCGATACGCGATGTAGAACTCGCGCAACGACGGCGGCGCCGTGTCTCCGGAATGGTGCGCGTAGCGCTCGAGGAAATGCGCCGCGAGGTCGTTGCGGCCCAGGAACTCGAGATCCATTGCCAGGAAGGCTGCGTCGTCGACGCCGTCCACGTAGCGCAGTTGGTCGTCGAACTCCAGGCAGTCGAGCAGCGCCGGTTTCCCGTCCACCCAGAAGATATCGTCGGCGAGCAGGTCGCCGTGGCCGTCCAGGATGCGCCCGTCCTCGACGCGGTTCTTGAACAGCGCCGCTCGACCGGTGATGAATTCGGTGGCCAAGTGCTCGATCCGCGGCACGGCTTCGGCGGAGACGCCCGGTGTCGAGGCGTCCGCATAGCGCCGGAGTTCGGAAAGGTTGTCGCGCCAGCGGCGTTCGATCGCTTCCGCCTCGCCTTGGGTGCTGATCACCGGGCCCCGCTGGGCGCGGCGGTGAAACCGGGCCAACACGCCGGCGATCGCGTCCAGCGCGTCCCGAACGGACTGGCCCGGATCGCGAAATGCCATGGCCGCCAGGCGCTCTTCGTCGCGGTAACGCCGCATGACGATGACCGGCTCGGGCGGCCCGCCGGCCGGATCGGACAGATGCGCCACCCCGAGGTAACTGTCCGGCGACAGCCGGCTGTTGAGCTCGACCTCCCGGCGGCAGGCGTGCTCGCGCTGCTGCGGCGCGCGGAAGTCGAGAAAGTCGGTCAGCACCGGCTTCTTGGCTTTGTATGCGCGGTCGCCGGCGAGAATGACGACGCCAGTGTGGGTTTCGTGCAGATCGAGGAACGGCACGGCGGCGGCGCGGCCCTACGACGGCCGGGCCACGATGACGGGCATGCGGACCGAGTGGACGACGGCGTTGCTGACCGAACCCAGCAGCACACCCGACAGGCCGCCCCGGCCGTGGCTGCCCACGACGACGAGTTGGGCGGATTCCGACTGCTCGACGAGCTGGCGCGCCGGCCGGTCGGCGACGACGACCCGGTTCACGGTGACGTCGGGATAGCGTTCCTGCCAGCCGGCCAGTTGTTCGGCCAGGCTCCGCTCGGCTTCACCCTTCACCGCCGACCAGTCAACACCGGGGAGTTCGAAGACGTCGACGTCGCTCCACGCGTGCAGCGCGGTCAATTCGACGCCGCGGCGCGACGCTTCGTCGAACGCGACGCCCACCGCCACCTCCGAGGCCGGGGACCCGTCGATGCCGACGAGCACCGGGGCTTGCTGGGGATGCTCCATGAGCGGGTCCTCGTCGCGGATGATGGCGACCGGGCAGCGCGCGCCGCGCACCACGCTGCTGCTCACCGACCCGAGCAGCAGCCTGCCCAGCGCCCCGCGCCCGTTGCTGCCGACGACGACCATCTCGGCCTCTTTGGACATCTCGACCAGGGTCGGCACCGGGGGTGCACATCGGAGCTCGCTGCGGACGTCGACCTTGCGGTCCGTCGTGACCGCCTCTTCGGCGATCTTGACCGCCTGTTCGAGGACCTGCCGGCCCTGCTCTTCCTGCCACACCGCCACGCCCGTCGACAGCGGAAGGGCCGGATACATCGGCACGGCCGCGTTCACCACGTGGACCACGGTCAGCGGTACGTGTCGCATCGCCGCGTCACGCGCCGCCCAACATACGGCGGCGTTCGAGGCCGGCGATCCGTCGATTCCGACGACGATGCCGTGCCGGTTGGCTAGTGCGGACATGGCGTTCTCCCTCTCATCCCCCAAAACGCTATGGCGCGAACGCCCGTCGATCATGAGGCTTTAGTCCCCAACCGCATGGCCATGAGGCCTCCGTGGGGCGGTGGGCCTTGACGGGTGCCGGGCACTGGAACATCGTCAGAGAAATGACCGAATGGCCGGTGAGCGTCGACAGGCGCTACCACGATGCGGTGATCCTGGGCCTCGACTGTTTGGTGGCGCAGCCGGCGACGGGCCCCGTCGAGGCGCGCGACTCTTCCGCCGCCTTTCTGCGGCGGCTGCGCGAGGTCGGCGTAGCCACCGCCGTCTATTCCGCGAGCGGAGACTGCGCGCACCTGTTGCGGGAGGCGGGAATTGACTACCTCGTCGACGTCGCCGTCGGCTCGGCAGACGGCGCCGAGCGGCCCGATGTGGTGACGTCGGCGGCACGCCTGGGCGTGCGCCCGGTGCGGTGCGTCCTCATCGACTGCGGCGAGGCGGGGCTGGCCGCCGGGCGGGACGGCGGCTTCGGCCTCGTCATCGGCCTGGAGCGCAACGGCGGGGCCGACGGGATGCTGTCCTACGGCGCGGACAGAATCGTCGCCGACCTTCCGGAGATCTCGGTGCGGCGCGGGGGCGCCCCGCTGTCGACCATCGCCGACGCGATGGGTGTCTACGGCCAGCTCAAGGAGCTGGTGGCGAGTCGACGACCGGCGGTGTTCCTGGACTTCGACGGCACGCTGTCCGAGATCGTCGCCCAGCCGGAATCCGCCACGCTGGTGGACGGCGCGCTCGAAGCGCTGCGCGCGCTGGCCGCGGAATGCCCCGTCGCGGTGATTAGCGGCCGCGATCTGGCCGATCTTCGCGACCGCGTGCGGCTCGACGGGCTGTGGTACGCGGGCAGCCACGGCTTCGAACTCATCGCACCCGACGGGACCCACCACGACAACGCCGCCGCCATCGGCGCCACCGACGCCCTGACACGGGCGGCCGGTGGGCTGGCCGAGCTGCTCGCCGATGTACCCGGGGTTCGGGTGGAGCACAAGCGGTTTGCCGTCGCGGTCCACTATCGCAATGCGGATCCAGGACACGTCGACCGGGTCGTCGCGACGGCACGCAAAGTCGGGCGGTCCCAATGCCTGCGGGTCACGACGGGACGCAGGGTCATCGAGCTTCGACCGAGCATCGAGTGGGATAAGGGCAGGACGCTCAACTGGATCCTGGAGAAGATCGAGCAAACGGGTGGCGACTCCGTGTTGCCGATCTACGTCGGCGACGACCTCACCGACGAAGACGCGTTCGACGCTGTTCAATTCGACGGCGTGGGAATTGCGCTGCGGCACACCGAGGACGGCGATCGTCCCTCCGCCGCGCTGCTCAGCCTGGCTGATCCGTCCGCGGTGTGCGATTTCGTCCGGCGGCTGGCCGACGATCTGCACGAGGCGGCGTCCGCACCCAACGATCCGTGGGAACTGGTGTACGAGGGCTACGACCCGAAGTATGAGCGGCTGCGTGAAACGCTGTGCACCGTGGGCAATGGCTACGCCGCCACCCGTGGCTGCGCCCCCGAGACGACCGCGGGCGAGGCGCACTACCCCGGCACCTACGCGGCCGGCATCTACAACACGCTGACCGATCGGATCGCCGGGCGGACCGTGCAGAACGAAAGCCTGGTCAACCTGCCCAACTGGCTGTCGCTGACCTTCCGGATCAACGGCGGCGCCTGGTTCGACATCGACGACGTCGAATTGCTGTTCTACCGGCAGACTTTCGACCTGCGACACGCGACCTTGACCCGCACCCTGCGATTCGCCGACGCCGCGGGCCAGATCACGACGCTGACTCAGCAACGGTTCGCGTCGATGCGCCAGCCGCACGTGTTCGCGATGCAAACGACGATCGGCGCCCAGAACTGGTCGGGCACGGTCGAATTCCGTTCGCTGCTGGACGGCGGCGTGCGCAACACCATGGTCGAGCGCTACCAGTCGCTGTCCAGCACCCACCTCGCGGCGCCGGGGATCGATGAGTACGGGTCCGAATCGGTGATCCTGCGCACCGAGACGTCACAGTCGCGCATCGCCATCGCGGTGGCCGGCCGCAGCACCGTGTGGTGTGACGACGAACGGGCGGCCGCGCGTTATGAATTCGTGCGGGAGCCCGACCGTGGTGGCCACGACATCGAGGTGGCGCTGGCCGCGGGGCAATCGGTCACCTGCGAGAAGGTCGCCACGATCTTCACCGGGAGGGACAGCGCGATCTCGGAGCCGGCCAGCGCCGCCCAGCAGCACCTCGACGCCGCCGGCCGGTACGCCGAGCTGCACCGCCAGCATGCCCGGGCCTGGGACCTGTTGTGGGAGCAATGCGCCATCGGCCTGACCGACGGCCCGGACGCGCTGCGCATCCTGCGGTTGCACTTGGTGCACCTGCTGCAGACGCTCTCCCCGCACACCGCCGAACTCGACGCCGGCGTCCCCGCCCGGGGCCTGCACGGCGAGGCCTACCGCGGACACGTCTTCTGGGATTCGCTGTTCGTCTCACCGGTGCTGTCCGTACGGATGCCCAATGTGGCACGCTCGCTGCTGCTTTACCGTTATCGGCGGCTGCCCGAGGCCCGCCGCGCGGCACGCAGAGCCGGCTATCTGGGCGCCATGTATCCCTGGCAGTCGGGCAGCGACGGAACCGAGGTGAGCCAGGAACTGCACCTCAATCCGAAGTCCGGCCGGTGGAATCCCGACGCCAGCGCCCGCGCCCATCACGTCGGCCTGGCCATCGCCTACAACGCGTGGCAGCACTACCAGGTCACCGGCGACAGGCAGTTCCTGGTCGACTACGGCGCCGAGATGCTCGTCGAGATCGCGCGATTCTGGGTGGGGCTGGCGAGCTTTGACGAAGCCCGGGGCCGCTACACGATCACGGGCATCATCGGCCCGGACGAGTTCCATTCGGGCTACCCCGGCAAGGAATACGACGGGATTGACAACAACGCATACACCAATGTCATGGCGGTCTGGACCATCCTGCGGGCGATGGATGCGTTGGACCTGCTTCCGCTGCGCGACCGCCTCGACCTCGTCGGAAAGATCGACCTGAAGAGCGAGGAGCTGCGCCGGTGGGATCACGTGACGCGGCGCATGTTCGTGCCCTTCCACGACAACGTGATCAGCCAGTTCGAGGGCTATGCGCAACTGGCGGAGTTGGATTGGGACGATTACCGGCGGCGGTACGGGAACATTCAGCGCCTCGACCGGATCCTGGAGGCCGAGAACGACAGCGTGAACAATTACCGGGCGTCCAAGCAGGCCGACGTGCTGATGCTGTTCTACTTGCTGTCCTCGGACGAGTTGCTGGCCGTGTTCGGCCGGCTCGGCTACCGCTTCGCGCCCGAGCGCATCCCGGAGACCGTGGACTATTACCTGGCGCGCACTTCGGAGGGCTCGACGCTGAGCGCGCTCGTCCACTCCTGGGTGCTCACCCGCGCCAACCGGCATCACGCCATGAAGTACTTCGTGCAGGTCCTCGCCTCCGACATCGTCGACATCCAGGGCGGCACCACCGCTGAAGGCATCCACCTGGCCGCGATGGCCGGCAGCATCGACCTGCTGCAGCGGTGTTTCACCGGACTGGAAACCCGTGACGATCGGCTGATCCTGAGCCCGCAATGGCCAAAAGGGTTGGATCCCATTGAGTTCCCATTCGTGTATCGCGGCCAGCGCCTACACCTTCGGGTCAGCGGCCGGGCGGCCGAGCTGACCTCCGAGGCGGGAAACAGCGCGTCGATCGTGGTGGAGTGCCGCGGCCGGGTGCAGGACCTGCTGCCCGGGCACGCCGTCGAGGTCGCCTGAGCTTTGGTGACCAACGCCCGCCAACCGGGGTCCAACGGCCCTGCTTCCGCCGGCCGTGTCTCCATAGCGTTGACCGGTGAGGGGCCGCGGTGGCCCGGTGGGCGGTAAGCAGGAGGACGCGATGGACAATCCGCGGGCGTCGCAGCGGATCGTGGTGGGTATCGACGGCTCGGAAGCCGCGATCAACGCGGCCAAGTGGGCCGCCGCCGAAGCCGTCAGCCGCAACATCCCGCTGCGGCTCATCCATGCCATCCCCCAACGGGATGGCGACGATGACAGCCTGGACATCGAATACGCCCAGGAGTCGTTGCGCGCCGCCGATGCGGCGGTTCGCGCGACGGGCGAGCGGGTCGATGTCGAATCCGACATCGTGCGCGGCTCATCCGAGGCCGTATTGATCGACGAATCGCAAAACGCCGCAATGGTTTGCCTCGGGTCGGTGGGGATGGGCTGGGTGGCGCGCAAGGTGCTCGGCTCGACCGCCGACACCGTGGCGCACAAGGCGCACTGCCCGGTGGCGATCATTCGCAGCGGCCGCGCCGCCGCGCACCCGGATGGCGGATACGTCGCCGTCGCGGTCGAGGAATCGCCAGCCAACGACGCGGTGCTCGAGCACGGCTTCCGCGAGGCGCGCCTTCGTGGCGCGTCCATCCTGGCGATGGGGGTCTGGCGATGGGGACTCGGGGAGATCCCATACAGCCAGCTGAACCATCGACTCGGCCCATGGGCATCGCGGCATGGCGAGGTCCACGTTCAGCCCGTCTCGGCGCGGCGCGGGGCCGCCGAATTTCTCTCGCGCACACTGGAACCCGTGCAACTGGCGGTGGTCGGTACCGAGGACGCGGACAAGGTCGCCCGCATGGTCGGGCCGGTCACCACGCACTCGGGCGGCCGCCCGGGGTGTTCCGTGCTCGTCGTGCGCGACTGACGGCGGACTACCCGGCCGCCCACTGGATGGCGCGGTCGAGGTCATCGAGTGAGAACACCGCGAACTCGCCGGGCACCATCCACGCCACGGCGTGCAGGACGTGGGCGACCCAGTCCTTGTCGGAGACCACGGCGATCCGCTTGAACGCCGCATGGTGCGGCAGGACGGTGCCGAGGCCCAGCTTGAGATCCTCGAGAAATCCGCCCGGCCCGAATCCCTCGTAATCGGGCGCGATCACCTCGACGATCCGGACCTCGCCCGTCTCTAGCACCTGCTCGATCTCGGGCTTGAAGTCACGCAGCTCGTCCCCGCGCAGGCGCCCCGAGACGCGGATGCCGATCACCTTCTCCGGCATGTCAGTCAGCAATTCGATCAATTTACGAGCCTCCTTCTCAACGGACAACCACCACTGGAACGCGGGCCGACTGCGCCACCGCCGAACTCACCGAGCCGAGCAGCATCCCGGGGAATCCGCCGCGGCCGCGGCTGCCGACCACCACCAGCTGAGCGTGTTCAGATTCCTTCAGCAACCATTCGGAGGGCTTGTCGCAGAACAGTTTCCGTTCGACGTGCACCTCGGGATGGCGCTCCTGCCAGCCGGCGAGGCGTTCGGCGAGGATCTCTTGCGCCTCCTTCTCGCGGTCGTGCCAGTCCATGCCCAGGATGGGGAACACGCCCACATCGCTCCACACGTGCAGCGCCACCAACCCCACTCCCCGCCGCGACGCCTCGTCGAACGCCAGGGCGGTTGCCGCCTCGGACGCGGGGGATCCGTCGATGCCCAGCACCACGGGCGCGCCGGTGTCCGGGGTCACCTCGGAGTGGATCACCGCGACCGGGCAGTGCGCGTGGTGCACGATCCCCGTGGCCACCGAGCCCAGCAGCAGTCGGCCCACGGCGCCCAGCCCCTCGCTGCCGGTGACGAGCATCCACGCGTCCCTTGAGGCCTCGATCAACGCCGGGACGATGGCCGAATACACCGTCTCGGTGCGTATTTCGGGGGGGTTGGCGTCGCCGACGCTGGCGCTGAGCGTCTTTCGGGCCTGGTCCATGACGTGCTCGGCGCCCTCGCGCTGCCAGTCGGGCATGTCGGCATACAGCTGGCCCACCGGCCAGCCGACCACGACGGGCGGCACGGCGTGCATGAGGGTGATCGGCAGCTCGTGCATGATCGCCTCACGCGTTGCCCAGGCGACGGCGGCGTCGGATGCGGCCGAGCCGTCGACACACACCAGCACTCCGAACTTCTTTGCGCTTTCCGTCATTGTTCGCTCCTCTACGCTGACGCCTCGTCGGATCCGGGTAGCTCGATCTCGAGGTGGCGAATCGACCCGTAATCGATGGGCCTGCAACGCCACCCGAGGTCGAAGAAGACGCTGAGCATCAGGTGATTCTCGCCGAGCACGTCCGCGACGAAGCATTCGACGCCGTGGGCTCGGGCGATGGGGGCCAGGTGCTTGAGCAGGGCGGTGCCCACGCCCACCGAATGGTCTTCGTGGGCAACCACGATCGCGACCTCGGCGGCGGTCGGGTCGTCGACCACCACGCAGTGGGCCACGCCGATCAGCCGGTCGGCGTCGAAGGCTCCGAGCGCGTACAGCCCGTCCGCGGGCTCGGTGAGCCTGGCAACCAGGTCGTGCAGCGGCGACAGCTGCATGGTGAAGAAGCGGAAGTACCGGTCATGGTCGGACAGGTGCTGATGAAGCGCCAGCACCGCGTCGGCGTCGGCGACCGTGAGCGGGCGCAACGACACCAGGCGCCCGTCGAGCAGCCGAACCGTACCGGCGACGTCCACCGCGCGATCACCCACGCTGCTCGACGTTATTGCGGGGCGACGCGATCGGGCCAGGGCCGTTAGACCCCTCGGCCGCCCCCATTGGTCCCGCTGCGTGGGGCCGCTACTGGTCGATGAGCGGGGCGACCCAGTGCACCCGGGTGCCGCCCTCGGGCGGACCGGTGATCTCGCACGCGCCGCCCAGTTGTTCGGCGCGGCGCGTCATGTTGCCCAGGCCGCTGCGGCGCGTGTTGTCCGCCGGTATGCCGGAGCCGTTGTCGACGATGTCGAGGACGAACATGTCCGCGACGCTGATCTCGACCGTCAGCCGCGACGCGCCGGAATGCCGCAGGGCGTTGCTGACGGCCTCCGTGGTCACCGCCTCGGCGTGGTCGGCTAGCTCGCCGCCGACGGCGGTCATCGGCCCGTGCATGCGGACCGTGGTCACGACGTCGCGGCTCTCGGTCAGATCGGCGACCACGTGCTGAATCCGGTACCGGAAGTCGGCGTTCTTTCCCGGCGGGGACTTCAGCTGGAAGATCGTCGTGCGAATCTCCTCGATGATGGTCTGCAGGTCGTCGAGCGTGCGGTTGAGCCGGTCGGCGACCTCCGGGGACCGCGCCCGCGCCAGCGTCCCCTGCAAATCCATGCCGGCGGCGAAGAGGCGCTGGATGACGTGGTCGTGCAGGTCGTGCGCGATCCGTTCGCGCTCAGCCAGGATGGTCACCTGGCGCGCGTCGTCGCGGGCCGACGCGAGCACCAGCGCCATCGCGGCGTGCGTCGCGAAGTCGTTGACCAGATCGAGGTAGCTCTCGTCGAAGGGCGGCTGGTCGGCGCCGCGGGCGATGGCGATCACGCCGACGACCTCGTCGCGGGCGCGCAGCGGCATCAGAATGGCCGGGCGCTGCCCGACGTCGGTGAACGCCTGGATCGGATATTGCAGGGTCTCGGTGATCAGCGGTTCGCCCGAGCGGAAGACGGTGCCGCTGGTGGAAGCGTCCACGGGCACCCGCTGTCCCACCACCTCGGTCGCGTGCACGCCGACCGCCGCCGAGACCACCAGCGTGTCGACCTCGTCATCGGGCAGGTCGGGGTCGGCCGGTACCAGCACGATGGCCTGCTCGGCGCCGGTCAGGACGCGGGCGCGGTCGGCGATCAGCTGCAGCGGCCGCCGGTGCGGCTCGGCGTCGGAGAGCAGCGCGGTGGTGATTTCGCGGCTGGCCTCCATCCACTTCACGGCGGTCCGCTCGCGTTCGAACATCTGGGCGTTGTCGATGGCGACCGCGGCGGCGAATGCCAGCGCGCGGGCGGCGACCTCGTCGGACTCGGAGAACAACCGCGCCGGGTCGACGTGGGTGAGATAGAGGTTGCCGAACACGGTGTCGCGGATGGTGATGGGCACCGCGAGAAAGGCCCGCATGGGCGGGTGGTGCTCGGGGAAACCGACGGCGGCCGGATGGGCGGTCAGATCGTCCATCCGCAGGGCCGGCGTGTCCAGCATCGACAAACTCAGCAGGCCCTTGCCCACCGGCAGGTGCCCGATGCGCGACACCGTCTCGGCGTCCATTCCCTCGTGGACGAACGACAGCAGGTTGCCGTCCGGGTCGCGGATGGCCAGCGCGCCGTAGGGGGCGGAGGTCAATTGCCTGGCCGCCATGATGATCCGGTGCAGCGTCGCGTCCAGGTCGAGGCCCGCGCCGATCTCGACGATGACCCGCAGCAACTGCTCCATCTGGTCGCGGGCGGCCAGCATCTCGTCGAGCTGCTGGTGCATCCTGCCGACCAACCCGCGCTGGCCCAGTCCGGCGAATGCCGAGCCGCTATCGTCGCTCGTCATCCCGAACACCTCCACGACACTTTTGCTCAATGTCAGATGGCAGGATCAGCCTAGTCACAAAATGTCAAGCGCCAAAGCGAATGACTGCCGACGCAGGCGTAACGCATAGCTAGTCGCGCGGCGGGGCGGTCGGCGCCTGCGGGTGGCCGGCCTGCTGATCCAGCTTCGACGCGAACACCGCCGCTTGGGTACGACGCTCCATACCGAGCTTGGCCAGCAGCCGCGACACGTAATTCTTGACCGTTTTCTCGGCGAGGAACATCCGGGCGGCGATCTGCCGATTGGTCAGGCCCTCGCTGAGCAGCCCGAGGAGCGTTCGCTCCTGCTCGGTGAGGCCGGACAGCGGGTCTTCGCGCTCAGCCGCGCCGCGCAGCTTCGCCATCAGCGCGGCCGCCGCACGGTTGTCCAGCAGGGACTTCCCGGCGCCCACCTCCTTGATGGCGTGGGCCAGCTCCATTCCCTTGATGTCCTTGACAACGTAGCCGCTGGCGCCGGCCAGGATCGCCTCGAGCATCGCCTCGTCGGAGGTGAACGACGTGAGCATCAGGCAGCGCAGGTCGGGATGATCGGAGACCAGGTCACGGCACAGCTCGATCCCGTTGCCGTCCGGAAGCCGCACGTCGAGGACCGCGACGTCGGGTTGCAGGGCCGGGATCCGGGCCTTCGCCTCGGACACGGAGCCCGCCTCGCCGACGATCTGAAGTTCGGGGTCGGATGCGAGCAGGTCGGCGAGGCCGCGCCGGACGACTTCATGGTCGTCGACGAGGAAAACCTTGACCATCTACGAAACCCTCCTGCCGGTCGCGCCTCGGCCCAATATCCCACACGTGGCAGTCACATATGTTGCCGATTCACGACCAACAGCGAACAGTTGGCGTCCTGCATCACCGAGCTGCCGGTCGGTCCGACCAACTCGGCCACGCGCTGGCGGTTGCCGGCGCCGACGATCACCAGGCCCACCGGCCCGCGCAGGCCGGCCAGGTACTCCAGCAGCCCGGCGTGCACCGCCACCGATTCCACCCGCAACTCCGGATGGCGCCGCTTCCACCGGGCCAGCCGGCGATCGAGGTCGGCGAGAGCGCGGCGGTCGGCCTCGCTGACCCCCGCGCCGTGCTCGGTCGGGGGCGTTCGCCGCGCGATGACCGCATGCAACGGGGCGCCCCGGATCAGGGCTTCGTCGATGGCGGCGCCCAGCAGGGCGTCCGGGGCCCCGTCGATCTCCACGACAGCCTTTTCCCCGGGCCGCTGGGAGTGATCGTCGCGGCCGCGGACGATCGCCACCGGGCAGTGGGCCGAGATGGCCAGCGCCGCGGCGGTGGAGCCTACGCGTCCCGGCTGGAAGTGGCGCAGTCCGACGGCCCCCACGCATACCATGGCCGCCGACGCCGACGAGCGGATCAGCGACCCGATCGCGGGTCCCTGGACAATCCCGCTCTCGATGTGCACCGGTTTGCCGGCGGCGTGAATGGCCGTAACCGCCTGGCGGACCGCCGTCTCCGCGGTGTGCCGGCTGTCGCCGGGGTCGGCCGCGTAGAGGAGGCGCAGCGGGACGTCACGATTCACCGCCTCGTCGACCGCCCACAGTGCCGCGCGGATCGCCCCTTTGGAACCATCGATGCCGGCGATGATCGACTTGGTGCTGGCTGGCTCGGACATCGGTCTCAGTGGCGCACCACGAGCACCGAGCAGTCGGGGTAGCCCACGATCGGATGGCAATTCGGGGTGGCCAGCCCGAACATCTCGTCGGCGTCGGCGCTGCCCACAACCGCCAATTCGATTGCGCTAGAAGGTGTTCCGCTGGACTTCAGGCCCGTCCCCGCGGCGACGGTCTGGACGTGGACGTCGGGGTAACGGCGGACCCAGCTGTTCAAGCGCCGATCGATCTGCCGCACGGTGGCGTGGCGGCGCCGCCCTTCCTCCATGGCTTGGTGCACAACCTCGTCGTTGTCGGGCTCGTCGTTGAGCACGACGGCGATCACCCCGAGCTCCGTCGGCGACCCGTCGGGATTGGTGCGGATGACGGCGACCGGGCAGTGCGCGTGCGCCACCAGGCCGGCGGCGGTCGGGCCCAGCAACCCGTCGGAGGCCCATCCCCGCCTGGCCGTGCCGACGCAGACCAGGGCGGCGTCCTGCGATTGGCCGACCAGCACCTGCGCGGGATCCCCGGACAGGATCACCGCGTCGACCTCGACGGGCTTCTCGGCGCGCTGCAGGGCGCACTCGGCTTGCGACAGCGCCATTTCGGCGCGCTCCAGCTCCCATTCGGAACCGGGTGCCGTCCCGGCCGACGCCCCTCGGCCGGCGATGACGTAGACGAGGCGAAGGGGCAGCTGGCGGCTCACCGCCTCGTCGACAGCCCATTTGGCGGCGTTCACCGCGGCTTGCGAGCCGTTGATGCCCACGACCACCGACTTCGCGTCCAGCTCGTTCATGTCGGCTCCTGAGGGTTTCATTCGCTTTCAGGCTATTGCGCCGATGCGCATGCTGGAGGGGCCGTTAGGCCTCAGCTGCGAAGTCGTTCGGCCCCACCTCCGCCGGTTCGGCGACCAGCTCGAACAACCGCTCGATGTCGGCGCGTTCGAAGACCGCCGTACCGGGCGTCATCAGCATCGCCGCACCCGCCGCGATCCCGTACCGCACGGACTTGGCGAGCGACCAGCCGCGCGTGATGCCCACAGTGATCGCGGCGACCATCGCGTCACCGGCCCCGACGCCGCTGCCGCTTCGCATCGGGACCGCCGGAAAGCGTTGGCTCGCATGGCGTGTGGCGAGCAGCGCGCCGTAGGACCCCAGCGACACCACGACGACCTGTGCGTGGCCGCTGTCGATCAGCTGATGGGCGGCGGCCAATTGCTCGGACTCGGTGGCGAGTCGGCGGCCGACGCATTCCCTCAGCTCGCGCACGCTCGCCTTGAGCAGGTATACGCCCGAGGAGATGTGCTGCAAGCCGCCGCCGGAAGTGTCCAGAATCAGCTTCACGCCCAGCTCCCGGCAGATGTCGGCGACCCGCTGATAGTAGTCGGCCGGGACGCCCGGCGGCAGGCTGCCGCTTGCCACTACGACTTCGGCCGAGTGGGCGGCCGAGCGCAGTTCGTCGAGGCACTGCTCTTGCTCGAAGGCGTTCAGCTCCGGCCCCGGAAGAACGAACCGGTATTGCTGGCCGGTGCTGGTCTCGTTGACAGTGAAACTCTCGCGGGTCTGCGCGGCGATCGGGATCTGCAGAACCGGCACCTCCGCCTCATCGAGCAGGGTGGTGACGAGACCGCCATGCGACCCGCCCGCCGGGAACAGCGCCAGCACTGGGCTGCCGAGGACCTTCGCGATCCGCGCGACGTTGATCCCGCCGCCGCCCGGGTCGTAACGCGTAGCCGAGCAACGCAATTTGTCGGTAGGCCGCACGACGCCCACACTCGTGGTGATATCGAGCGCGGGATTCATGGTCAACGTGACAATTCTTCGGGTCGGCTCCCGATCCGCCGGCATCTCCATCTCCCTCGTGCCTAGAGCCCGCTCGGGTACGTTTCGGGCGTCTCGCCGGCGATCCACAGGCTGGTCACCTCGAGGGGTTCCAGCGCCCGCGTCCGGTCGATGTGGATCATCGCGTCAAACTGGTCGGCGGGCCGGACATGGAAGTAGTGGCTCTGCCGTTCGGTCTCGGGTCGGTAGATCACCCCGATGGCGCGCCCCAGGCGCACCGCGTCGAGTGGCTCCGCCGCCCCCGGGTTGATGTGCGGCGACACCAGGAACGCCTCCCTGCCCGTCTCGTGGAGGAGTTCTTCGACGCTCCCGTTGAGCGCCGGTCGGACGACCTTGCGTTCGGCGATGCCACCCCAGTCGCTGGCGGCGGTGACGGTGCCCGCGTACGTGCTGAAGCCGAGCAGGCGTGCTTCGTCGCCGTGCCGCTGCCGGACCAGTTGACCGAGCGTCAGTTGTCCATCGGCCCACACCTCGGTGGCGCGCGCGTCACCGACGTGGGAGTTGTGGGCCCACACCACAATCCGCGCGGACGGCACTTCATGGTGGCGGTCCAGGTGCTTCAGAAGAGCCTCGAGGGTCTGCGCCATGTGTTTGTCGCGCAAGTTCCACGAGGTGACCCGCCCGCTGAACATCGCCCGGTAGTACACCTCGGCGTTGTGCACCGTCTGGGCGTTCTGGTGGGCGTAGAAGAGTTCGTCCTCGGCGAGCAGTCCGTCCCTGCGCGCGTAGGCCAGCGCATTGCGCTGGATCTCGACGAGTTGATCGATCGCTTCCTTCTCGCATGACGGTCCGGCTCCGAAGGCCGCCGAGAAGCCGTACGCCTGACCGTCGTCCGCCGAGGCGTGGTCGAAGCAGGCGTACCGTTCCCGCGCCCGCGCCGCCGCGTCCGGGTCGATCTTGTCGAGGTAGCCGATCACCTCCCGTATCGACCGGTGCAGGCTGTAGAGGTCCAGGCCGTAGAAGCCGGTCTGCCGCTGGCCGTTGTTCTCGTGCAGCCGGTTTCGGGCGCGCAGCCATTCGACGAAGTCACGGACGACGGTGTTGCGCCACATCCAGGCGGGAAAGCGCTCGAAGCCGCTCAACGCCTCCTCGGCGCTGGCGTCGTTGCCGGTGCCGCGAACGTAGCGGTTCACCCGGTACGCGTCGGGCCAGTCCGCCTCCGCCGCGACGGCGCAGAAACCCTTCTCCTCGATCAGCCACTTGGTGATTTCGGCCCGAGCCTCGTAGAACTCGTGTGTGCCGTGCGAACTTTCACCGATCAGCACGATGCGCGCGTCGCCGACGAGCGCATCCAGCGCCGCCCGCGGCGGCACTCCCGCCGGTGCGTCGATAGCGATCCCGCTAATCACTTCGGCCGGTGTCCGCGCCGCGGTGCGCCGCGACGCTTCGGTCGTCGGCGTGGCGAGCAGCCGGCGGACCTCGTCGTCGGTGACCTGGCGGAAATCCCAAAACGATTCGCCGACCGCGAAGAACGGGGTGGGCATGCTCGCGCACACCACGTCGTCAACCTGCCCGGCGAATTCCCGGCACGTCGATTCGGGGGCCGCCGGCACGGCGATGACGATGCGCGCGGGCTCGGCTTCGCGTAACGCCTGCACCGCCGCGGACATGCTTGCGCCGGTGGCCAAGCCGTCGTCGACCAAGATGACCGTCTTGCCGGCCACCTCCACCGGCGGGCGCCCGTCGCGGTAGGCGGCCTCGCGCCGAATCAGTTCCCGACCCTCACGCTCGGCGACCGCGCGCAACTCCTGCGGGGTGATGCGTAGGCCCCGCACGACGTCGTCGTTGACTACGACGCGGCCCCCGCTCGCCAGTGCTCCCACCGCGAACTCCTCGTGGCCGGGCGCGCCGAGCTTTCGCACGATGAAGGCGTCCAGTGGCGCGTGCAGCGCCGCCGCCACCTCCCACGCGACGGGTATGCCACCCCGCGCGAGGCCCAGCACGATCACGTCGGACCGATCGCGGTAGACCCCCAAGAGGTTGGCCAGCACCCGGCCCGCCTCGCTGCGGTCGCGGAACACGCGGCGCGGCGAGTGTCGGGTCGCGTCAGCCGCTCTGGTCATCGCGCACCGCTTTCACTGCGACGGCGGCCGGCGGACGAAAAGGGCGGTCATGGGAAATCCCTCCTCGTATCTTCAGACCAATGACGAGATTCATCCGACCAGTCCGCCGGGGTGGGCGGTAGGGACCGAAGTCCCGGGCTTACGGGTCGTTCGTCGGGTCAGCGTTTCCGGCGCAGCTCGGCCATGTACGCCATGACCCGGTTGAGGATCAGGCCGTAGACGTCGCCGTCTTGGGTGAGCCGCACCAGCCCGCGGTGGCGGAGAAAGCCGTCGAGGCGCTGGTCCAGGCGCCAGTCGAGGTAGGTGTCGCCGGCGTAGGGCGAGTGCAGGAATTCGTACGCGAGCTCATCGACGTCGGCGTCGGTCAGCGACGGGCATCCGTCCGTGGTGGAAGGCATTTGTCCGCTTATTCGCCTCGGGCCTGATTCCGGATGGCGGCCTGCACCGCGGTAAAGCGTGACCGCGCCCGCTCGTCGGCGGCCTGCTGCTCGGCGGCCGTGACGACAATGGCGTCGGGGCCGGGGAACACGGTCGTCTCATCGCCGGTGGCCAGCCACCGAACCCGGTAGGGCGGTGCGCCATCCGGCGAGTGCACCGAGGTGATCAGCCCGCGCAGGTCGGGCCGCCCGATGGTGGCGCTCTTGATGACGAGCCAGTCGCCCGCGTCGGCGATCATCCTGGTCTCCCTTCGAAAATCCTGATTCGCAACCGAATTCGCATTAGCCGCGCATTTCCAAGACGTCGCTTATCGGGCGGCGCGGCGTCGGGTCCGGCTGGCCCTTGCCGGCGGGCGCGGTGCCCACCCGGATCAGCAGTTGGGGAACCGCCTCGGCGTCGGATACGAGCTCCCGGATCATCTCGCGACTGGCCGGCAGCTCCGTCACGTGTGTCACGGTGCAGGTCGCCAGGCCGGCCATGGTGCACTCCAGCAGAATCGCCGAAAGCGCCTGGCCGCAACGGAATGCATCGGCGCGGGCGTCCCCCGGCGTGGACAGGGCGAGGACCTTCGCGTGATCGGGCGGAACGGCGGAGCTCGTCCGGGCGCGCGGATCGCCGGGAAACCGGCGGTTGACCTCGATGGTGCGGGGCTGCCCCTCGTTCACCAGCGCGGCTTCGGGGATGCCGTCGTCGTGCCTGCCCGGTGCTGTCCACCAACGCAATTCGTGGTGGTAAACGTCGTCGTAGCGGCGCAACGCCTCGTTCAGGCGACCGGCTTCCACCAGGCGCGGCCGCGCGTCGTCGGCCAGCACGTCGAGGCTGACCCGGTCACCGTCGACGGCCGTGCGCAGCACCGGCTCGAACGACGCCCAGTCCGGCGGTGCGCCGAACGGTCGCCGGTCGGTCCTGCGGCGCAGGATCGCCGCCGCGCGGTCTCGCCGGCCCGCCGCGACGTAGTCGGCGGAAACGAAGTCGACCGACGCCAGGTGGTCGAGGTTGTTGGGGTTGGGGAACTCATCGGTGTGGGTGCTCCACCCCTCGGCGGCCATCGCCACCCGGAAGTGGTCGAGCACCGCGCCGCAGCTGATGATCGACTCGCGGCCCGAGTTGTCGGCCGAGGGGACCACCCGGCGCGGATCGCTGAAAAGGTCGACGGTCGGTCCGGCGGCGACCCATCGCCACGGCTGGCTGTTGTGCAGCGAGGGTGCCCGGCAAGCGAGCTCCACCGCCCGGGTGAGCACTTTCGAGTCGACCATCGTCGGCGTCATCGCTCGTCGCCTCTCCTCTCTTACCTGGACCCTCGGGCATCCGGGCGGCCCGCACCAGGGTCCTTGGTCCCCAGCGTCGGGTCATTGGGCCCGCGGGTCGACTGATGACCTTTGTCTCTATTGCGCCGTTGTGGCGAAGCAAACGATGAAGGCGACCACGCAAACCGAGGACCAGTTATGGATGTCATCCGCAAAACGGCCGCCGATTGTTCCGTTCCGCCGAACCTCACCGACTACGAGCGCGAGCGCGCCCGGTTCGACTGGTCCGATGTGCCGAATCTGTGCGAAGGCATGGGCCCGGGCCTGTGCAACATCGCCTACGCGGCCGTCGACCGCCACACGGCGGGGCCGGCCGCGACGCGCACGGCCCTGCGGTTCGTCACCGACCGGCCGTGGGACGGCGTGATCGCCACCCACGACCTCAGTTATGCCGAGCTCGGCCGGCTGTCCCGGCGGTTCTCCAGCGCGCTGCATTCGCTGGGCATCAACAAGGGCAATCGCGTGTTCACCCTGATGGGCCGCACCCCCGAGCTCTACATCGCGATGCTGGGCGCGCTGCGCAACGGCAGCGTGGTCTCGCCGTTGTTCTCGGCCTTCGGACCCGAGCCGATCGCCACCAGGATCAACATCGGGCAGGCCGACGTCCTGGTGACCACCCGCGCGATCTATCAGCGCAAGGTCGCCAAGATCCGCGATCGGCTGCCGTCGCTGCGGCACGTTTTCGTCGTCGACGACGGTCAGGGCGGCGGCGCGCCGCCGGGAACGCTCGACTTCTGGCACTGGGTCGACGCGGCCGACGAGAACTCGCCGATCGAGCCCACCACCGCCGACGACCCGTCGCTGCTGCACTTCACCAGCGGGACCACGGGCACGCCCAAGGGCGCCATCCACGTGCACGGCGCCGTCGCGATGCACTACGTCACCGGCTTGTACGCGCTCGATCTGCACCCCGACGACACCTATTGGTGCACAGCGGATCCCGGTTGGGTGACAGGAACGTCCTACGGCATCATCAGCCCCCTGCTGCACGGGGTCACCTCCATCGTCGACGAGGCGGACTTCGACGCCGAACGGTGGTATCGCATCCTGCAGGACCAGGCCGTGTCCGTGTGGTACACCGCGCCGACCGCCATTCGGATGCTCATCAAGGCGGGACCGGAACTGCCCGCGAAATACCGCTTTCCGCGGCTTCGCTTCGTCGCCAGCGTGGGCGAACCCCTCAACCCGGAAGCGGTCTGGTGGGGAAAGCGGGTGCTGGGCTTGCCGATTCACGACAACTGGTGGCAGACCGAGACGGGCGGGATCATGATCGCCAACACGCCGGCGTTCGACATCAAGCCCGGCTCGATGGGCCGCCCGCTGCCAGGGGTGGAGGCCTTCGTCGTGCGCCGCGGCGACGACGGGTCCGTCGAGGTGATCGACGAGCCCGACGTCGAGGGCGAGCTCGCGCTCAAACCCGGCTGGCCGTCGATGTTCCGCGGTTACCTGAACGCCGAAGAGCGATACCGCAACTCGTTCGCGAACGGCCTGTACCTGAGCGGAGATCTGGCCAAGAAGGACGCCGACGGCTACTTCTGGTTCGTCGGGCGCGCCGACGACGTGATCAAGTCCGCGGGACACCTGATCGGGCCGTTCGAAGTGGAGAGCGCGCTGACCGATCACCCCGCGGTGGCCGAGGCCGCCGTCATCGGCATCCCGGATCCGACCGTCGGTGAGATGGTCAAGGCCTTCGTCACGCTGAAGAACGGTGTGGTGGCCGACGAAGACCTCCGACTCGAATTGCTGGGCCACGCTCGCAAGCGGCTCGGGGCGACGGTGGCGCCCAAGGAGATCGAGTTCGCGGATTCGTTGCCGCACACCAGCAGCGGCAAGATCATGCGGCGCCTGCTGAAGGCGCGGGAACTCGGCCTGCCCGAGGGCGACACCTCCACCATCGAACAACATCCGGTCCGCCAGGCCGAAGGAGTGCCGTCATGACTGATACGAAACTGGCCCATGAGCTGTTGTCGGACATGGTCCGGGTGCGGCGCATGGAGGAAAAGTGCGCGGAACTGTACAGCGCGGCCAAGATTCGCGGGTTCCTGCATCTCTACGTCGGGGAGGAAGCGGTGGCCGCCGGGTCGCTGCGTGCGCTGGCCGACGATGACGCGGTGGTGGCGACCTATCGCGAGCACGCGCACGCGCTGCTGCGCGGCATTCCGATGACCTCGATCATGGCCGAGATGTTCGGCAAGCAGGAGGGCTGCTCGCGCGGCCGCGGCGGATCGATGCACCTGTTCGACGCGTCCAAGCGGTTCTACGGCGGAAACGCGATCGTCGCGGGCGGCCTGCCGCTGGCGGCGGGCATCGCCCTGGCCGACGCCATGCTGCAGCAGAAGCGGGTGACCGCCTGCTACTTCGGCGACGGCGCGGTGGCCGAGGGCGCGTTCCACGAGTCACTGAACATGGCGGCGTTGTGGAACCTGCCGGTGCTGTTCTGTTGCGAGAACAACCTTTACGCGATGGGAACCGCGTTGGATCGCGCGCAGTCGCAGACCGATCTCACGGTCAAGGCGGCCGCCTATCGGGTGCCCACGCTGGCCGTCGACGGGATGGACGTCGAGGCGTGCCACACCGCCGCGCAGGAGGGCGTCGATCACGTCCGGGACACTGGAGGCCCGTTCTTCATCGAATTCCGCACCTACCGGTTCCGCGCACACTCGATGTTCGACCCCGAACTGTACCGGGACAAGGGCGAAGTCGAACGGTGGCGCGAGCGCGACCCGATCCAGGCGTTCACCGAGAAGTGCGTGGGCGACGGCACGCTTTCCGACGCCGACGTGCAAGACATCGAGGATGCGGCCGCCGCCGAGATCGAGGCCGCCGTCGCGTTCGCCGAGGCCGGAACGTGGGAGGACGTGACGGATCTCGAACGCGACGTGCTGACGCCGGGGACGGCGCGATGAAGACCAGCTACCGCACCGCGGTGCACGACGCCATGCGCGACGCGCTGCGTGACGACGAGCGCGTGGTGGTAATGGGGGAAGACGTCGGACGCTACGGCGGAACGTATGCGGCCTCCAAGGGCCTGCTGGACGAATTCGGTCCCGACCGCGTGCGGGACACCCCGCTGTCGGAGTTGGGGTTCGTCGGCATCGGGATCGGCGCGGCGCTCAACGGGTTACGCCCGATCGTCGAAGTCATGACGGTGAACTTCAGCCTGCTGGCGCTCGACCAGATCGTCAACACCGCTGCGGCCCTGCGCCATATGTCCGGTGGGCAGTTCTCCGTGCCGATCGTGGTGCGCATGGCGACGGGAGCCGGGCGCCAGCTCGGCGCGCAGCATTCGCACAGCCTCGAACCGTGGTATGCCCACATCCCGGGCATCAAGGTGTTGGCGCCGGCCACCGTCGAGGACGCGTACGGCATGCTGGCACCCGCCCTGGCCGACCCCGACCCGGTGGTGATCTTCGAGCACGTCCAGCTCTATAACACCTCGACCGACGTCGACGCTCTGACCCCGACCGACATCTCGCGGGCGGCGGTCCGCCGCGCGGGCGGCGACGTCACCCTGATCACCTACGGCGGCAGCCTGCCGAAGACGCTGGACGCCGCCAATGAGCTGTCGCTGGCCGGAATCGACTGCGAGGTAATCGATCTGCGCGTGCTCCGACCGCTCGATGAGGACACCATCTTGGACTCCGTCCGCAAGACCCATCGGGCGGTCGTGGTCGACGAGGCCTGGCATACCGGCAGCCTGGCCGCGGAGATCACCGCGCGCGTGATGGAGGGCGCCTTCTACGATCTGGACGCGCCGGTGGCGCGGGTGTGCAGCGCCGAAGTGCCCATGCCCTACGCCAAGCACCTGGAAGAGGCCGCGCTCCCCCAAACCCCGAAGATCGTTGCCGCCGTGCAGAGTCTGTTCGGAGACGGGTCGTGATCGAATTCAAGATGCCCTCGCTCGGCTCCGACATGGACGAAGGCACCCTCAACGAGTGGCTGGTCAAGCCCGGCGACAAGGTGACCCGCGGCCAGGTCGTCGCGATCGTCGAGACCACCAAGGCCGCGGTCGAAGTCGAATGCTGGCAGGAGGGCATCGTCGACGAGCTCGTGGTGCCGGTGGGCGAAACCGTCCAGGTGGGAACCACATTGGCGACCCTGACGGCGCCCGGCGAGCAGGCCGAGAAGCGACCCACGCCCCGGCCGGCGCCGAAGGCGGCCGCCAAGCCTTCGACCGCCCCGCCGTCGGCGCCGTCCGCGCCCCGGACCCCCCCGACCGCCCCCGGGCGGCGCCGCTGGGTGTCCCCGGCCGCGCGGCGGCTGGCCCAGTCGCTGGCCGTCGACATCGACGCGGTGACCGGCACCGGCCCGCAGGGTGCGGTCACCATCAACGATGTGGAGCACGCGGCAGCGGCCAAGCCGGCCGCGCCCAAGCCCGTCGCGCAGCCGGGGACCAAGCCCACGGCGGCCGACCGCGCCACGCAGATGCGCAAGTCGATCGCCGCGGCGATGAGCCGGTCGAAGCGCGAGATCCCGCACTACTACCTCGCCGAGGAAATCCGGCTGGAAAAGTCGTTGTCCTGGTTGACAACCCGTAACGCGCAGCGATCCATCGACGAGCGGGTGCTGCCGGCCGTGCTGCTGCTGAAGGCCGTCGGAGTCGCCGCGCAGCGGTTCGGTGAGTTCAACGGCTTCTGGCGCGAGGACGGATTCGAACCCGCCAACGGTGTGCACGTCGGTGTCGGGATATCCCTGCGGGGCGGCGGGCTGGTCGCGCCGGCGATCCACGACGTGCCGGAGAAGAAGCTGGACGAATTGATGGACGACCTCACCGATTTGGTGGCGCGGGCGCGGTCCTTCTCGCTGCGGAGTTCGGAGATGTCGGACCCGACCATCACCGTCACCAACCTCGGTGACCAGGGCGTCGATGCGGTCTTCGGCGTCATCTACCCGCCGCAGGTCGCGATCGTCGGCTTCGGCCAGCCGGCCGAGCGCGTCTGCGTCATCGACGGCGGGATCCGCGTCGTCACCACCGTGCAGGCCACCCTGGCCGCCGACCACCGGGCCAGCGACGGGCACCGGGGTGCGCTCTTCCTCGCCGCAATCAACGAGCTGCTCCAGCAGCCCGACCTCCTAGAAAAGTGATGCGCAATGACCAATGAAGACACCCGCGCGGTGGTGCTGTCCGTGCTGACCTCCATCGCCCCCGAAATCGATCCCGACGACATCGCCGACGACGTCCTGCTGCGCGACCAGGTCGACCTGGATTCCATGGACTGGCTGAGCTTTCTGCGTGGGATCCACCGGAAACTGCATGTCGACATCCCGGAATCGGACTACGCGTCGCTGCGGACGCTGGCCGATGTGGTCGGCTACGTGGAAGCCAACGCGTCCAAGGTTTGAGCCGAAAATCGCACAGGGGGTTGACATGAGGGGCAGGACGCCCGACATCGGCGTGCTCGAAAACGCGGTGCTGCTGGCCTGCCGTGCCCCGTCGGTGCACAACAGCCAGCCGTGGCGCTGGGTGGCCGAGGACGGCGTGCTGCGCCTGTTCGCGGAGCGGCACCGCGCGATACCCGCCACCGACGACTCCGGGCGAGAGGTGATCCTGTCCTGCGGCGCCGTCCTGGACCACCTGTGCGTCGCCATGACCGCCGCCGGCTGGGCGCCGAAGGTCGAGCGGTTGGCGGACCCGGACGACCCCGACCAGCTGGCCACGGTCACCTTCAGCCCGCTGGAGGACATCACCGAGGCGCAGCGCCGCCGCGCCGAGGCCATCCTGCAGCGCCGCAGCGACCGGCTCCCGTTGGGACGCCCGACGTATTGGGAGCTGTTCGAGCCCACGCTGCGCGCCGCCTTCGACGGCGGCCTGGTCACCCTGGATGTGCTCGCCGATGACGTGCGCCCGTTGTTGGTGGAGGCGTCGCGGCTCACCGAGGAGCTTCGCCGCGAGGATGTCTATTACCACGCCGAACTCGACTGGTGGACTTCGTCTTTCGCACTGGCGGAGGGGATACCGCCGACCGCCCTGGCGTCCGACAAGGAGAGCTGGCGGGTAGACGTGGCGCGCAGCTTCCCGATCAGGAGCCACGCCGACCGGCGCGGCGACATCAACGTCGATTGGGCGAAAATCCTTGTGCTGTCGACCCCCGACGACACCAGGCTGGACGTGTTGCGGTGCGGCGAAGTGCTGTCGACGGTGTTGCTGGAATGCACGGCGGCCGGAATGGCGACGTGCCCGCTCACGCACCTGATCGAGCTCGACGAAAGCCGCGACATCGTGCGCGAACTCATCGGCCGGCGCGGCGAGCCGCAAGTGCTGATCCGTGCGGGGATCGCCCCGCCGGCGGAACTACTGCCGGCGGCGACTCCCCGCCGCCCGCTGGCGGATGTGCTGCAGATCCGCTAGCCAAAGCCTTTGGTCCCCGGGCCGCGGGACCTTCGGCCGACGCTGTCGGCCGGCCGCCGCAATACCATCGACGGGAGCGCTGCCGATGAAGGGGATGACTGATGTCGCTGATCGATGATGGGGTTTCCATCCTGCCGGTGAACGAATGCTGGGACCTGATGGCGGGCGTGACGCTGGGCCGCCTGGTCACCAGTGTGGGCGGGCAGCCCGAGATCTTTCCGGTCAACTACGCCGTCCAGCGCCACACCGTGCTGTTTCGCACCGCGGAGGGCACCAAGCTGGTCAGCACCGCGATCAACAACCGGGTGCTGTTCGAGGTCGACGACCACAATGTCGCCGAAGGCTGGAGCGTGATCATCAAGGGCGTCGCGCGCTCCCTGCGCACCAACGAGGACATCGAGGAAGCCGAACGCGCGCAGGTGCTGCCCTGGACGGCCTCGGAGAAATCGCACTACGTGCGGATCATTCCCGAGATAGTCACGGGGCGCCGGTTCCGGTTCGGCGCGCCGGAGGACTGACCCACCGCTAACGCACGACGAGCACGGAGCATTCGGGGTGCCGGAACAACGGATGCCCCTGGGGCCCGACCAACCGCGCGAGTTGGCCGGCCTCGTCGCCGCCGATGACGGCGAGCTGGACTCGCTCGTTGTTGGAGTTCAGGTAGCTGGCGATGGCGTGCTTCGTGGCGATCGGGTAGACGCGCACCTCCGGATAGGGCTGTCGCCACTGCGCTATCCGGCGCTCGAACTTCCCGTCGGCATATTCGGTCAGTTCCTCGGGCCGACCGCCGAGGATCAGCATCGGAGCCCTGCGCAACTTCGCCTCCGCCGCAGCGCAATTCACGACGTCGTCGTTTCCGGGGGTGTCGGTCATCCGGACGATGACCCAATTGATGTCCGGCGGCGGCAGCTCGGAGCCGGTCCGCAACACCACCACCGGACAATGGGCCTTCTCCGCGAGCTCGGTGGCCGTCGAACCGACGATGGAGCGCGCGTAGCGTCCGATGCCCACGCAGCCCACGCAGATCATTGCGGCCTGAGAGGACGCCTCGATCAGCACGGAGGCGGCGGGACCCCTTGGCACGTCGGTTTCCACCTCGACACACTTGCCGGTGGCCGCCACCGCCGCCGCGACTTCCCGCAGCGACTTCTCGGCGTGCGCGAGATCGCGTTCGTAGTCTTCGGGAGACTCGTGCGTCGGCTTGACAACGGAGACGAGACGCAGGGGTGCGCCGCGCGTGATCGCCTCGTCGACGGCCCATAGCGCGGCCGCGATCGCCGCCGACGAACCGTCGATCCCCACCACGATTGGTTTCACCGTCCGGGCCTCCCTTCGTTCCTTGTCGCGCGGGCCGGCGGCCCACACGCGCCAAAGACCAGAACTGTCAACTTGTTTCGACCGAGGAGCGGACCGGCTCCAGCGGGGTGAGTCGCTCCGCCCGCCGCTTGATCGCGAGCAACAGCGCGCGCGTCCCGAGCGCGATCAGCGGCCTGGCCAGTTCGAGGACGAACACCTCGCCCGGGTAGCGCAACGCGATCCGGGCACGCGCCAGCAGTCGGACGCGGTCCTCCCAGTGCGGCTGCACGTGCAATGACAGGACCACATTCCAGTGCGGATCGGACCGCATGGCATGGAGCACGACGTACTTTTGGGGCACTATTTCCGCGACCCGCAACGTCAGCCCCTCGGGGAGCCCCAGCCAGCCCTCGGGGGCCAGGCGGACGGCATCCCCCACCCGCAGGGTCTCGCTATCACTATGCTCGACAGGGCTTTTCATCCCGTCGTTGCCGTACCGCTCACCCCGATCCAGGCCCAACCGCAGTAACCAGGACCAGACGACGGGCGTGGTCGCGTCGATGTCGACCGCTTCGGTGGTCTGCACCGCCGGATCTCCCACCAGGGTGTCGCCCGGAAAGCGCAGCTGCGACTCGGCCTTGGTGGCGCCCCAGTTGCGGTAATACCTGCGCGCGCCGTAGAGAACGGCGAGCAGCGCGGTGGTCCGGGCGATCCGCTTCGTCGTGTTGGCCATGGCGCCAGTGTGCGCGGGCCGCCCGACCCCGGCGAGGGTCCTTGGTCCCCGGTGCGCGCGCCGATGTGCCCTGCGCGCTAGCCGGCCGGGGTGATCAGGCCGTAATGCCCGTCGTAGCGGTGGTATAGCACGCTGGCGCAACCGTGGTCGGCATCGATGAAGAACAGGAACGGCAGGCCGAGCAGGGCAAGCCGGTCGGCGGCCCCGTCCTCGGTGAGGCACGGCAGCGGTTGTGCGCTGACGGTCACGGGCAGCGCGTGCTCGCTCACCCGGTCGGCGAGCTCCGGGGCCGCCAACGCAAGGCGGTAGCCCGTCGTCCCGGCGCGATACAGGACGCCGGCGATGCCCGTCCCTTTCTCGGTGAACAGGTGAAAGTCGTAGTCGAGCGAGTTCATTTCGTGGGCGGCGTCGTCGAGGGTGCACGCCGCCATCGTGAACGACTTACGGCGGATGACGCGGCGCTGGTCTGCCGGCCGGGGGAAGTAATTTGGCCGGTGCGCCGGCTCGGAATCGTGCCGCCATTCGTCGTGGCCGGGCGCCGGCCGCTCGCCGCGGCGGGCCTCCCAGTGTGCGGCCGTGCGTTCCAGCCGGCGCCGCAACCGCGCCGCGAGAAGGTCGACCGCTTCGTGCGCCGTGCCGGCCTGGACCTGGGCGCGGACCAGCCGTCCGTCGACATCGAGATTGGCCTGCGCGACGACGGGCCGTTGCACCGCCGGATCGCGATGCCTGGTCAGCCGGACGCGGGCGTGCAGCACCGGTCGGCTCGCGAACCGCGCGAGCTCACCGATCTTGCCGCGCGCGTATTCCGCGACCGAGGGCGGCTCGTCACGCAGGGTGACCTGGACGTCGACATGCTGTGCCGATTCAGTCGTTTCAGACATGCCTAAAGTGCTACTCACCGAACCGGTTGCGAGACAGGGCCGAAGGTCACCGGACCTGGACGTCGTCGGCCGTCGTGCAGCCAGAACGAACGGAGGTCCTCACCGGTCGTGACTTCGGTCCCTATCGAGCCGCCCGGCGAGCGACTGAAATAGGGTTGTGACTGCGACAATGCCCGCAACCCAGCGACGCGGAAATGCATCCATCGTCGGCGCGGAAGTGATCGTGCTCGAGTCGCATCCGGCGTGGATTTCGGTGCGGCGATACGAAGCCGAGCTGCTCGAGTCGATGAGCCGGCATCCGTCGTCGATGGCCCGGCCGTGACTCGTCCGACGGCAGCCCGGCGGTTGCTGGCGCTGGCGGCGACCGCCCTCACGCTGTGGGCCGGCGCGCCGGGCATGGCGGCCGCCGACAGCGGGCGCCCGCAAGCCAAGCCCGAGGAACGCGCGGCGGCGCTGATCCGGCCGTCCATCATGTATCTCGCCGGCGAGGGCTACGGCTTGGTCCGGTTGCCCAGCGGTGAGATCCTGTCCCAGTTCGGGCGGGGCTCCAGCATGCCGTTCCTGGCCACCTGGAACTGCACGGCCTTCGTCGTCAACCCCGACGGGTGGGTGGCCACGGCGGGTCACTGCGTCGACCCGGCGAGCGCCACGGAACTGATCCTCAAGCGGGCCGCCACCGAATATCGAAGCGAGTTTCCGGACGCACCCGAGTCGAGCGATCCGGCAACCACTTTGGAGTGGCTGGGCAAGAACGCGCGGGTCGAGGGCGATTCGCCCGGCCAGGGTCCTCACGTCAGCGTCGCGCTGATGTCCGGCACGGGAACGAAACTCGCGGACAAGATGGTCGCCAACATCGTCGATTTCCGGCCCCTCGGAAAGGGCGACGCCGCGCTGCTCAAGGTCGCCAAGCGCAACCTGCCGTCGTCCGAGCTGGCCACCGACGCCGAGGTCACCATCGGGACGCCCGTTCTCACCGTCGGCTACCCGGAGAGCACCCAAAACGTCACCGGCCCGTCGCTGGATCCCACCTACAAGAGCGGCAAGGTCAGCAAGAAGTCCATCGCCGGGTCGAACCCCGCCTACGAGATCGACGCCGCGATGACCGAGGGCATGAGCGGCGGGCCGGCGATCGGGCTGAACGGAAAGGTGGTCGGCCTGAACAGCTTCGCCCCCGCCGGCGAATCCCAGCCCTTCAACTTCATCGCGCCGGCCGACGGCGTGGCGGCGATACTGGCCGCCAAGGGCGTCAAGCCGATGCTGGGACCCGCCGACCGGTTTTATCGCAAGGGGCTCGCCGACTTCTATGCGGGTCACTACACCGATGCGATCGGCGAGTTCGACCAGACGCTGGCGATGTCGCCCGGCTATCCCGGGCTGGACGATCTGAAGACGACCGCGGTCAATCTGCGCCAGCAGTACGGGGACGCCTCGTCGCTGAGCGGGAAGAATCTGTTGGCCTACATCGTGATCAGCGTGGCCTCGGTGATCGCCCTGGGCGCCGGACTGACCTTCTTGGGGCTTCGGCTGCGGCGGCCGCGCGGTCCGGCACCCGAGGTAGCGCCGCTTCGCCTGATGCCCCGTGAATCGGGCGCCGACGAGCCGCACTTCTGCGCGCATTGCGGGGCCGCACATCATCCGAGCGAACGGTTCTGCCCGAATTGCGGCAAGCGCATCGAGGTTCCGGCGGCGGCGCGGGGCACGGGGTTGATCTCTTGACCGATGACACGCCGCGATGAGCGGGGAACTCTCCACGAGATTGGCGACCCCGTTCGACGACGCGGTGGCCCGGACCCGAGAGGCGCTCTCGCGCAGCGGCTTTGGCGTGGTCACCGAGATCGACGTCAGGGCGAAACTGCGAGCCCTGCTCGGCGTGGAGATGGAGGACTACCTCATCCTGGGGGCATGCGATCCGGCGCTGGCGTATCGGGCGATCAGCGTGGATCGCGAGATCGGGCTGCTGCTGCCGTGCAACATGCTGGTGCGCACCGACCCGGGCGACCCGGGCACGGTGATCGTCGAGGCGATGGATCCCGGACTGCTGGTCGAGGTGACCGGCGAGCCGGCGCTCATCAGCATCGCGGCCGAGGTCACCGAGAACCTGCGTGCCGCGATTGCGTCGCTGACCGAAAGCGATTGATCTCGGCGGCCACCATGTCGATCACCAGCGGCACGGCGCGCGCGACCGTCGGAGTGAGCCCGTCGCCGGCGCCGGTGTCCGCCGCCTCGACGGCGAAGACCACCACCGCGCCGGGTACCCGCCCGAGCGCCCGAGCCAGCGCGTGGGTGCCGCCGATGTCGACGCTGTGCGAGCTCAGCCCCTCGGGCTGGTCGGGCACCTCGTCCAACTGATACCGATGGATGCGACCCGGGTTGGCGGGCGTGGCGATCGCCGCGTCGACGATCACGGCCAGCCCCGCCCCGGTCCAGGCCTCGAGAAGGGCCGTGGGTTCCGCAACATCGCTTGTCACAACGACATTCGGCCACACGAGGTCGCCCAAAGCGGTGGCAACGGCGACACCAACGCCGTCGTCGCGGCGGTAACGGTTGCCGAGCCCGACGACGGCGACCCGTCCAGCGTCGCCGGTCATCCCCGCTCCACCGTCAGCGTCAGGAAGTGCGCCGAACACGAAATGCACGGGTCGTAGCTGCGGATCAGCTGTTCGCACAACCCGGTGAGCGCGGCGTCGTCGAGCGTGAGGTTGCCGGAGACCAGCCGGGCCAGGTCCGCCTCGATGGCCCCCTGATTCTGCGACGTCGGCGGAATCATCGTCGCGGCCGACACCAGCCCGCCCTCGTCGATCCGGTATCGGTGGTACAGCAGGCCGCGGGGGGCCTCGCTGACCCCGTGGCCGACGCCGGCGCGAGCGGGGACGGGAACGAACGGGCGCGACGGGCGCTGGTATTCATCGATGATGCGCAGCGCCTCTTCGAGCGCGTAGACGACTTCGACGGCGCGCACGACGATGCTGCGGAACGGGTTTCGGCATTCGCCCGCCAGCCCGGCGCCGGCCGCCGCCTGAGCGGCGATCGGAGACAGCGCCCGCGCGTTCAGCGAGTACCGCGCCAGCGGACCGGTCAGGTAGCGACCGCCGTCGAGCGTGGCGTGCAGGGCGGTGGAGTGCGGCAGCTGTGATTCCGCGACGTGGTCGGTGAACTCGGCCACGCCGAACGCCGGACCGGCGCTGCGCGCGATGACACCGTTCTCGATCGGATACCGGCCCGCCGCCGTGAGCGCCAGGAACTCGTGGTCGAGCTCGAGATCGGGGAATTCGAATCCGGACACCCACTCGACCGTCGCGACGGCGTCGTCCAGCGCGCGACGCAACAGCTCTTGGAGCGGGGCGAATTCGGATCGCATTGGGACGGAATAGAATCCACCCAGGCGCACGTTGACGGGGTGGATCGCCCGGCCGCCGACGAATTCCATCAGCCGGTTGCCCGCCTTCTTCAGCGCCAGCCCCCGCTCGACGACCTCCCGGTGGTCGCGCGCCATGCCGACGATGTCGTCGTAGCCGAGGAAGTCCGGCGCGTGCAGCAGGTAGATGTGCAGGGCGTGGCTGTTGATCCACTCGCCACAGTAGAGCAACCGCCGCAGCGCGACGAGCTCCTCGTCCACCTGAACCCCGCAGGCGTCCTCGATGGCATTGCAGGAACTGACCTGATAGGCGACCGGGCAGATGCCGCAGACGCGCGCCGTCAGGTCGGGCGGTTCGGTGTGGGCGCGCCCGCGCAGGAACGCTTCGAAAAACCGTGGTGGCTCATAGATGTTGAGCTGCACGCTGCGCAGTTCCCCGTCCCGCAGGGCGACGTGGAGCGCGCCCTCCCCCTCGACGCGGGTCAGCGCGCCCACGCTCAGGGTGCGCTCTGAGGAATTCACTGCTCGCTCCGTTCGGCGGCGAAGGTGGCGACGTTGAAGGTCGAGAACACTCGGTCGACGTCGCCGTCGGACATGCCGTCGCGGCGCAGCAACGGAATCAACGTCGCGGTCCGCGGGGCCGCCGACGGGCCGAAGCAGCCGTAACAACCCCGGTGATGGCTGGGGCACAGCGCCCCGCAACCGGCGTGGGTTACCGGGCCCAGGCACGGAATCCCCTCGGCGACAACGACACACGACACGCCACGGAGTTTGCACTCGGTGCACACCGTCTTGGCCGGCACCCGCGGTTTGCGCCCGATCAGCAGGGCCGCCAGCGTGTCGAGCAGCTGACCCCGGTCGATCGGGCAGCCCGGCAATTGGTAGTCCACCTTGACGTGCGCGGACGCGGGCGTCGATGTCGCAAGCGTGTCAACGTATTCCGGCTTGGCGTAGACGACGGAGGCGAACTCGGCGATGTCGGCGAAGTTGCGCAGCGCCTGCACTCCGCCGGCCGTCGCGCACGCCCCGATGGTGACCAGCACCTTCGATTGCTGCCGAATTTCCTGGATGCGTTGCTCGTCGTGCCGAGTGGTGACCGAGCCCTCGACCAGCGACACATCGTAGGGCCCGGCGACGACCGCGCTGGAGGCCTCGGCGAAGTTGGCGATCTGCACCTGGTCGGCCAGGGTGAGCAGCTCGTCCTCACAGTCCAGCAGGGTCAGCTGGCAACCGTCGCACGAGGCGAACTTCCACACGGCCAGGGTCGGTCGGCTCATCAAAGCTCCTTCACCCGTAGCAGCGGACCGGCCACGTCGAAGCCGACCACCGGGCCGTCGCGGCACACCAGCAGCGGCCCCAGCTGGCAGTGACCGCATATCCCCACCCCGCACTGCATATTGCGCTCCAATGACACCCGGATATCCTGCGGCGCAATGCCTTTCGCGAGCAAAGTTTCCGCGCCGAACCGCAACATCGGCTCCGGGCCGCAGAGGAACGCGGTGGTGCGATCGGGTTCCAGGGCGAGCCGCCCCAGCGGCTCGGTGACCATGCCGACCTCGCCGTGCCAGCCCGGCGTCTTGGCGTCGACGATCAGGTGCAAATCGATCTGCGGGTCGTGCGCCCACTTTTCGAGCTGAGCGGCGAAGACGAGGTCGGCCTGCGACCGGGCGCCCACCACCAGCGTCAGCTTGCCGTAGCGGGAGCGCTCGGCCAGCGCTCCGAGTATCGCCGGACGCAGGGGGCACAGGCCCACGCCCCCGGCGACCATCACCAAATCCCGTCCCTCGGCCTCGGCGAGCCCCCAGGTGGTGCCGAAGGGGCCGCGGACGCCGATGATGCTTCCCGGCTGGGCGTCGTGCAGCGCCCGGCTCACCGCGCCGACCGCACGGATCGTGTGGGTGATCGATCCGTCGGTGACGGTGGGATCGCCGCTGATGGAGATCGCCGCCTCGCCGACACCGAATGCGTAGAGCATCATGAACTCTCCGGGTTGCGGAGCGCGCAGCACCTGGCCGAGCGGTTCCAGGCACAGGGTCGCGGAGTCGGGGCTTTCGACGATTCGGCTGCGCACCCGGTACGGGTTCGGCGCCATCACCGCCGTGTCCGCCACGTCAATCATCGCGGGCCATCTTGTTCATTTCCTCGGTGATGTCGATCCCGGTGGGACACCAGGCGATACAGCGCCCACAGCCGACGCACCCGGACATGTCGAACTGGTCGTGCCAGGTGCCCAGTTTGTGGGTGATCCAATGCCGGTAGCGCGAGGCGCCGGACTGGCGGACGCTGCCGCCGCCGTGGATGTAGGTGAAGTCGGGCTCGAAGCAGGACGACCAGTGCTGCCAGCGCTCGGCATGCTCACCGGTGAGATCGCTGACGTCTTCGGTGCTGGTGCAGAAGCAGGTTGGGCACACCATGGTGCAGTTGCCACAGGTCAGGCAGCGGCTGGCGACCTCGTCCCACTGCGGTGACTCCCGCGAACGGACCAGCAAGTCGCGCAGATTCACCTCGGGCATCTGGCGGCCCATGCGCTGCGACGCCGCCTGCACCGCGGCACGCGCGGCGCCGATCTCCGCGTCGTCGGCGGCCCGGTGCGCGACGGCGGCGAGCACGTCGGCGCCGTCTTCGGTGCCCACCTCGACCAGGTAGGTCACGCCGCCGTTCTCGACCCGCTCGGTCAGCGCCAAGTCGTATCCCGGTCCGGCCGCGGGGCCGGTACCCATCGAGGCGCAGAAGCACAGCCCGCCGGGTTCGGTGCAGTTGACCGCGATCACGAAAATCTGCCGATGCCGGCGGACGAAGGAGTTGTCGGGGTACTGGCCGCGGCCAAGGACCCGGTCAAGCGTCGCGATCGCGGCCAAGTCGCACCCACGCACCCCGAGGAACGCGTACCGCGGCGCCTCCTCGTCCGATTCGGATTCGGTGAAGCCGTCGCGGCTGCCGGACCACAGCCGCCGCCGTGGCGGGTGCAGGAACTGCTTCCACGACTGGGGCCCGGACGAGTGCCCGAACGCCGCGTCGTCGTCGCGCGCGCGCACCCGATAGTGCCCGGGAGCCACGTCGACGCCCCACCCGCGCGGCAGGTCGTCGGCCGACTGCAGTTGATCGAGCACGATCGCGTTGTCCCGCAACGTCGGGCCGATGACGCGGTACCCGCGCTCGATCAGGACCTCGACCAAACGCTGCAGCCCGGCGATGCCGAAGGTTGCGGCACCGGACTGCCCGCCGTTTCCGCTCATGGTTTACGAAGCCTCGGCGAGGAGTTCGATGTCGCGCTCCCACAGGGCATCACGCGCGCGATCCAGCCGGGACCGGACGACCGCCACCAGTGCCGCCATCGCCATCGTCACGCCCAGCGCGGCCACCACCGCCACGCCGATCGCCTCGGCGGCGGCGAGCCACGTCGGGGGCGGCGGCACCACCGGATTGCCGTCGCCGTCCACCCAGATGTCGACGGTTCCGCCGGCCTGGACGCGCTCGGACAGTTCCAGCGTCCCGCCGCGCTCCCCGTTGGGGCCCGGCCACTTCGCCTGTGCGACAGTCACACCGAAGTCCTCGGCGCGCGCCTCGTCGACGGTCGCCACGACGCGGTGCCGTTCGCGCGCCTCTTGGGTGTACACCTTGTCCCGCGCGCCATAGGTCGTCGCGCCGATCACACCGGCGACGGGGACGCCGAGCAGCGACACGACGATCGCGACCAGCACGACCATCGCCTCGATGCGGTCGGAGCGGCGCAGCAACGGGTTACGGCCGAAGACGCGGGCCACCCGCCAGCACCGAGGGTCCAGTGTGAACGCCTCCATCACGTATCCCTCCACGCCGCAATCGTTTCGGTGAGTTCGCCGGGTCAGTGCGCGGCCTGGTGTTCGTATTCGGTCATCCACTCGACGAACTCGGAGAGCTCGCGCCGCGGCGTCGCGGGCAACGGGTCCGCGTTGATCGGCGCCCAGCCCACCCGCAGCAGCATCTGCGGATAGTTGCTGTCGCCGAAGATGTCGGATTGGACCGCCGCGCGCGTGTCGGGAACTTCCAGCGGTTCGGTGACCGGGCAACTGGCCAGCCCCAGGGACGTCGCGGTGAGCAGCACGACGCTGGTCGCCTCGCCGGCGCGCAGCTGGGCGAGGCGGTCGTCGTTGCGGGTGCCCAGGGCGACGACGACGGCGTTGTCCTCGGCCGCCGAGGATTCCGCCGGCATGGGCAGCACCGGCCCGGCGAAGAACCGGCCGGGAATCTTCGCCGTCGGGTCCGGTGCGGGTGTGTTGCGCGCGGGAACGCCGGCCACCGACGCGTAGCGTCCGCTCCACGCCGTGAGCTCGGCAAGATAGTCCTGGTTCAAGTGATCCCGCACGGATTGGGCGACGATCTCCCGCAAATTGTCGAGGTCTTCGACCTGGCACAGCGTTACCCCGCTGCGGGCCGCGCGCGCGGCCATCAGGGCGACATCGCCGACCGGCACCGGCCAGGAGCTGTAGTAGCGCCGGTCGGTTCGGCGCCGCGGTATCGCCGCGGCCAGCGCGATGTCCACGGAGTCGGCGCGGTGTGGCGAAAGTTCGATCGCCGCAAGGTGACTGGGGTCGGCCGGATTCGGGAACCGGGTCACCTTGGACAGCCACCCGACCGCCGCGAGCGCGACGACGCAGTGATGCAGGGCCGCACCGCAACTCAGCATGAGGTCCCGGCCATCGGGGTCGATGTTGGGCAGCTGCCGGCTCTCGTCGGAATACAGGTGCAGGCTCGACGCGTCCACCCGCCACCGCCAGGGTTGCGTGTTGTGCACCGAAGGTGCCCGCGCGGCCAGACTCAGGACGGTCCGGACCGTGCCGGCATCCGGAAAGCGGGTGTTCATGGCGGTCGTTCCCTTCGGTATTGCGTCGTCCATCCACGATGGCCGATTGCCGCCGCCCCCGACGAGGGCACGACGGCACTAGCGCAAAGGACTTTGGGCCAATCGCGCAGCTAGACGTCAGTCGTGCCGCTGGGCATGCGGCGGCTCGGCGTTGGAAGGGCCGTTGGTCACCTGCTTGCGCGACGCCAACGCGCCCGCGATCGACGCGGCCGCGATGGTCAGCAAGGCGCCGAACATCAACGCGGACGCCTCGCCGGCGACGAGGAGGTGTTCCTCGGTGCCGATGGTTGCCGCGGCGACGGGCACACCCAGCTGGGCGGCCGAGAGCACCGCGAGGGTCAGCGGTTGGCCGAGCAGTCGGCCGGCGGCGTGCGCCAGCACGGCCCCCAGGCCCAGGCCCGCGCCGAGCAGGATCAGTTTCGGGTGCGCGCCCAGCTCGCGCACCTGCAGCGAGGCGCCGAGCCAGACGAAGAACAGCGGGCTGAAAAACCCTTCGGTGATGCCGAACAGCTGACGCGCCAACCGTCGTGGTTCGCCGACCATGCCGACCACCAGGCCCACCGCGAACCCCGCCAACATCACGGACACCCGCGTGCTGACGGCGAGCGCGGCCAGCGCGAACAGCACCATGAGGTTGGTCCGCAACTCCAGCGCGAACCGGTGGCTTTCGGAGTAGGCGTGCATGCGCCGGCGCCAGCCCCTGGCGTCGGATTGGCGCATCACCACGAACAGCACCGCCGCGCAGCCCGCCACCGCGAGCGCGCCCAGCGCGGCGGTGGGCGCGTGATGCAGGTCGATCACCAACGGCAGCAAGACAATACAGGCGGTGTCCGCGACGGCGATCTGGGCGGTGACCGCCACCACCTGCGGCCCCCGCAGCCGCAGGGAATCGATCACCGGCAGCGCCAGCGCCGCCGACGACGACGCCATCAGGACCGCGTACATCGCCGCGTGGCCGGTCCCGAACGCCACCGCCAGCCCGACACCGAGTGCCGCCGCGGCGCCGCCGGCCAGCGCCACCCGCCCGAGCGCCCGTGGTAGCGACGAGCGCAGCCCGCCGGCGCGGACCGGGACGTGGGTGCCCACGACGAACATCACCAGCGCGAAGCCCACGTTGGCGAGCAGCTGGAAGGTCGGGTTGGTGACGTCGACAAGGTTCAAACCGGTGCGGCCGACGACGAGGCCGGCGAGCAGCTCGCCGATGATCACCGGAATCCGCAGCCGCGGCAGCGCGGCCAGCAAGGGGCCGGCCAACCCGATCGCGGTCAGCAGCGCCAGGGTGTGGAAGCCAAACCCCGGCACGTCAGCGGTCCCTGCGCGCCAGCACGAGGACATTCTGCATTCTTCGCGCCGCGGTTCTAGGGATTGATCGTGTTATCCCCGACCTGTCGGCCCCACACGTACTCGATCGCATACGGCGATCCGGTATCGAGGTGGTTGTAGGGCGCGATGCTGTTGCCGGTGTCCATCACCAACTCCGGTGCGGGCCAAAGGTGCCGGGTGATGGGCTGCCAGCAGCCCGGAGCGCCGCCCGGCCCGCCGCGCGCGTTGACCCGCGGCAGGTTCTCCGGGTAGGTGTACGGGTTCGGCGCTCCGCCGACGACGCCGGCGAGCCCGCCGACCAGGCTGGCGATGGTGGCCACCGCCGACACCGGGTTGGCCAGCAAGCCCAGCCCGGACAGCGCCTCGGTGTTCATGTTCAGCGAGTAGCCGTTGAAACCGCCTTCGGAGGCGCCGGTCAGCGGCACCACGTCGTGATAGTTCTTCAGGGTGCAGTAGATCGCCGGGCTGTAGGTGTCCAGCAGCTGCGCGGTGGGCACCAGGTCTTGGGCCCCGCGCGCCAGGTACGGCCCGCCCCGG
>NZ_LZJX01000028.1:0-72345 GCF_001667595.1 Mycobacterium sp. E2989
CGGCTTGGGCGAAAGTCGCTGTGGTCAGCCCCCGTTCCGCGGCCGCGGCGGCCGCGGCCTCGATGGCTGTGGCGCTGGCGTCCAGGCCTACCACGGTGTGGCCCCGCTCGGCGAGGGCCAGCGACTGGGCGGCGTGGCCGCAGCCCGCGTCCAGCACGTCGCTGCGGATCTTGCCCTGGTCGATCAGTGCCGCCAGCTCGGGCTGCGGCCGGCCGATGCTCCACGGCGGCGGGGTTTCCTGCCGGTATGCGGCGTCCCAATCCATGCTCGGCCCGGTCATTCGTCCTCCTCGCGATCGGCCTTCCCCTGAGCCCTATTCTGCGGGGGCCCCTTGCGCCGAATCACAGACGGGAACGAACACATGCAATTGCTTCTGGTCCGGCACGCGCTGCCGCTGCGCAGCGAACACGGCGAGGGCTCCGACCCGGACCTGTCGGACGAGGGATTGGCGCAGACCGAGCGACTGCCCAAGGCGCTGGACCGGTTTCCCATTTCCCGGGTGGTGAGCAGCCCGCAGCGGCGCGCGATCCAGACCGCCGAACCGGTGGCGGCGGCGCGGGGGCTCGCCGTCGAGATCGACGACCGGTTCGCCGAATACGATCGCGACCTTCCGCTGTACATCCCGGTCGAGCAGATCCGCCAGGAGATGCCCGAAGAGTGGGCGCGCCTGGCCCAGGGGCATCTGCCCAGCGCGGTCGACGAGGACGCGTTTCTCGCCCGGGTGCGCGCGGCGGTCGACGATCTCGTCGCCTCCGCCGACCCCGAAGACACCGTCGCGGTGTTCAGCCACGGCGGCGTGATCAACGTGCTGTTGCATCAGATCCTGGGGACGGCCCGGCTGTTGTCGTTTCCCGTCGACTACGCGTCGGTGACCCGGCTGTTGTTCTCAAGATCGGGTCAGGCGACGGTGGCGGGCGTGAACGGAGTCGAGCACGTGTGGGACCTGCTGCCGCGAAATCAAAGGTGGTAAACAAGTCCGGTGACTTCAGCTGACCAACTCGAGGGTCTCGACCTGGCCTCGCTGGACTCCTATCTGCGTTCGCTGGGCATCGGACGCGCCGGCGAGCTGCGCGCGGACTTCATCTCCGGTGGCCGCTCCAACCTGACCTTCCGGGTCTACGACGACGCGACCAGCTGGCTGGTACGCCGCCCTCCGCTGCACGGGCTGACCCCGTCGGCGCACGACATGGCCCGTGAGTACCGGGTGGTCGCGGCGCTGCGCGACACCCCCGTCCCGGTGGCGCGCGCGATCGCGCTGTGCGAGGACGACGCGGTGCTGGGGGCGCCGTTCCAGATCGTCGAGTTCGTCGCCGGGCAGGTGGTGCGCCGGCGCGCCCAGCTGGAAGCCTTCAGCCACACCGTCATCGGGGGCTGCGTCGACTCGCTGATCCGGGTCCTGGTCGACCTGCACAGCGTGGACCCCGAGGCCGTCGGCCTGGCCGATTTCGGCAAGCCCAGCGGTTATCTGGAGCGCCAGGTGCGGCGGTGGGGGTCGCAATGGGCGTTGGTGCGGCTGCCCGACGACCGCCGCGACGCCGACGTCGAGCGCCTGCATTCCGGTCTGCAGCAAGCGATTCCCCGGCAAAGCCGCACGTCGATCGTGCACGGCGACTACCGGATCGACAACACCATCCTGGACGCTGACGACCCGACGAAGGTCCGCGCCGTCGTCGACTGGGAGCTGTCCACCCTCGGGGACCCGCTGTCCGACGCGGCGCTGATGTGCGTCTACCGCGACCCGGCGCTGGACCTGATCGTCAACGCACAAGCCGCGTGGACGTCGCCGCTGCTGCCGACGGCCGACGAGCTGGCCGACCGGTATTCACTGGTCGCCGGTTTGCCATTGGCGCATTGGGAGTTCTACATGGCGCTGGCGTACTTCAAGCTCGCGATCATCGCCGCCGGCATCGACTTCCGCCGGCGGATGTCGGACCAGGCGCGCGGACTGGACTCCGATCACATGCCGGAGGTCGTCGCGCCGCTGATTTCCCGGGGGCTCGCGGAGCTGGCCAAGCTGCCCGGCTAGGCCCCCTGGCGCGACGCCGCGTGGTGCTTCTTGGCGGCGCGGCGCAGCTGCAGGATGCGCGCCGTGCCGACGGCGACCGTGATCAGGCCGCCGACCACCGCCGCCAGCAGGATGGCCACCCCCAGCGGCAGGCTCCAGTGCCAGCCCAAGAACTGGAACGGCGTCGACGTCGTGTTCTGGGTGATGAAAATCAGCAGCAGGATCAAGATCAGGAAGCCGGCGATCAGGGCCGACCACAGCGCACCGGCGCGGGTGAACCCGATGGCCGGTTCCCTGGGTGTCGCACCCGTCGAGGGCGTCGCTGCGTGCTCGCGATGCGGCTGGCTGGGCGAGTCAGGGCTGGGGCTGCTCATAGTGCCATCTTTGTCCCATCCGGCACAGAATGAAACCAAACCGCGCAACCGGCCCGGCGCGCCCCCGCACCGCCGCGATTCTGGCGTTACTGTCGGCGGTATGGGGATGACGTCGCGCGCGCACCGCGCGATCATCCAGGCGGCGGTATGGCTGACGGCGATCTGCGTGCTCGCGGCGTGCAGCAACTCCGACCCGCTGGGCGCCGAGGTCGGCAGCCCCAAATCCATCGTGGTGGGGTCCGGCGACTTCCCGGAGTCGCAAATCATCGCCGAGATCTACGCACAAGCGTTGCAGGCCAACGGGTTCGAGGTGGGCCGGCGGATGGGCATCGGCAGCCGGGAAACCTATATCCCCGCGCTCAAAGACCACTCGATCGACCTGGTGCCGGAGTACATCGGCAACCTGCTGCTCTACTTCGCACCCCAGTCGACGGCGACCATGCTCGACGCCGTCGAGCTGGAGCTCGACCGCAGGCTGCCCGGCGACCTGTCGATCCTGACCCCGTCGCCGGCCACCGACACCGACACCGTGACCGTGAGCTCCGCAACCGCTAATGCGTGGAAGCTGAAGACAATCGCCGACCTGGCGGCTCATTCGGACGACGTGCGGTTCGGGGCGCCCTCGGCGTTCGCGACCCGGCCGGCCGGCCTGCCGGGGCTGCGGCAGAAGTACGGACTCGACATCCGGCCGGGTAACTTCGTCGCCATCAACGACGGCGGCGGCGCCGTCACGGTGCGCGCGCTGGTGGAGGGAAGGGTAAACGCCGCGAACATCTTCACGACGTCCCCCGCGATCCCGCAGAACCAACTGGTGGTGCTCGACGATCCCGAGCACAACTTCCTGGCCGGCAACATTGTGCCGCTGGTCAATTCGCAGAAGAAGTCGGACCGCCTCAAGGAGGTGCTGGACGCCGTGTCGGCGAAGCTGACCACCCCCGGGGTGGCCGGACTCAACGCCGCCGTGGCCGGTAACTCTGGCATCGACCCCGACGAGGCGGCACGGAACTGGCTGCGGGACAACGGCTTCAACCACCCGGCTGGCCGATGATCGTCTTCGACAACGTCACCAAGGCCTTCCCTGACGGCACCACCGCGGTGGACCAGCTCAGCCTGGTGGTCCCCAACGGGAAGCTGACGGTATTCGTCGGCTCGTCCGGCAGCGGCAAGACCACCGCGCTGCGGATGGTCAACCGCATGATCGAACCGACGTCGGGCACCATCACCGTCGACGGGGTGGACGTGTCCACCCTGGACCCGGTGCGGCTGCGCCTGGGCATCGGCTACGTCATCCAGCATGCCGGCCTGATGCCGCACCTGCGGGTAATCGACAACGTCGCAACGGTTCCCGTGTTGAAGGGGCAGTCGCGCCGGGCGGCCCGCGCCGCCGCCTACGAGGTGCTCGAACGGGTGGGCCTGGACACCAAGCTGGCCACCCGCTACCCCGCCCAGTTGTCCGGCGGTGAGCAACAACGCGTCGGGGTGGCGCGCGCGCTGGCCGCGGACCCGCCCATCATGTTGATGGACGAACCCTTCTCGGCCGTGGACCCGGTGGTGCGCGTCGAGCTGCAGAACGAAATCCTGCGTCTGCAAAGCGAATTGCACAAGACGATCGTGTTCGTCACCCACGACATCGACGAAGCGCTCAAACTGGCCGACCAGGTCGCGGTGTTCCGGTCCGGTTCGTTGCAGCAGTACGACGAGCCCGCCGAGGTGTTGTCGCGGCCGGCCAACGATTTCGTGGCCAGGTTCATCGGTCTCGGCCGCGGCTATCGATGGCTGCAACTCATCGACGCGGCCGGCTTGCCGCGGCACGACGTCACGCGCGTCCCGGCGGACGACCTCCCCGACGCACTCCCGGGCGGGTGGGCGGTCGTGGTGGACGCCGCCGGCATGCCGATCGGTTGGATCGACACCGACGGCCTGCGCCGGCACCGCGGCGGTGCGCCGTTGTCGGACAGCATGAGCGGCATCGGGTCGCTGTTTCGGCCCGGCGGCAATCTCAGCCACGCGCTGGACGCGGCGCTGTCGTCGCCGTCCGGGGTGGGCGTCGCCGTTGATGACGGCGGCCGGGTCATCGGCGGGGTGCTGGCCGGCGACGTGCTGGCCGCGGTGGAAGCCCAGCGGCGGGGGTAAGCGATGCGTTACCTGCTCACCCACCTCGACGACGCCTGGGCGCTGCTCGTCGTCCACCTGCGGCTGTCGCTGGTGCCAGTGCTGATCGGCTTGGCGATCGCCGTCCCGCTGGGTGCGGCGGTGCGGCGGGCGCCCGTCGCCCGCCGGCTGACGACGGCAACCGCGAGCGTCGTGTTCACCATCCCGTCGCTGGCGCTGTTCGTCGTCCTGCCGATGATCATCGGCACCCGCATCCTCGACGAGGCCAACGTCATGGTGGCGTTGACGGCCTACACCGCGGCGCTGCTGGTGCGGGCGGTCCTCGAGGCGCTGGACGCGGTGCCGGCGCAGGTGCGCGACGCCGCCACCGCGGTCGGCTACCCGCCGATCACGCGGATGCTGAAAGTCGAACTGCCGCTGTCGATTCCGGTGCTGGTGGCCGGGCTGCGGGTGGTGGTGGTCACCAACATCGCGATGGTGTCGGTGGGCTCGGTGATCGGCATCGGCGGCCTGGGCACCTGGTTCACCGAGGGCTACCAGACCAACAAGAGCGATCAGATCCTCGCCGGCATCATCGCGCTGTTCGTGCTCGCGGTCGTCATCGACGCGCTGCTCGTGGTCGCCGGGAAACTGGTCACGCCATGGGAACGCGCCGCGCGCGCCCCGCGTCGGCGCTCGGTGGTGGCCCCGATCGTGGGCGGCGCGCGATGAACTTCGTGCAGCACGCCATTTCCTACCTGTTGACCGCCGGCAACTGGACCGGACCGGTCGGGCTCGCCGCGCGCGTCTTGGAGCACCTGGAGTACACGACCATCGCGGTGGGCGCCTCGGCGCTGATCGCCGTCCCCGCCGGGCTCGTCATCGGGCACACCGGGCGCGGCACGCTGCTGGTCGTCGGCGCGGTCAACGGGTTACGCGCCCTGCCGACGCTGGGCGTGCTGCTGCTCGGGACGCTGCTGTTCGGGCTCGGGATGGGGCCGCCACTGGTCGCCCTGATGCTGCTGGGTGTCCCGGCGCTGCTGGCCGGCACCTATGCGGGAATCGCCAACGTCGACCCGACCGTGGTCGACGCCGCCCGCGCGATGGGCATGACCGAGGTCCAGGTGCTGCGGGTGGAGGCGCGCAACGCGCTGCCGTTGATCCTGGGCGGGTTGCGCAGCGCCACGCTGCAGGTGGTCGCCACCGCGACGGTCGCGGCCTACGGGAGTCTGGGCGGGCTGGGCAGGTACCTGATCGACGGGATCAAGGAGCGCGAGTTCCATCTGGCCCTGGTCGGCGCGTTGATGGTGGCCGTGTTGGCGCTGGCGCTCGACGGGCTGCTGGCATTGGCGGTGTGGGCGTCGGCGCCGGGCACCGGTCGACTGCGCCACACTTATCGGACACTTCCCGCACGCTTCGCGGGCACGATTTACGGTAGATGAGTGAACGCAGATTCCCCTGATTCGACTCGGCGCGTGTGGCAGGCGATGCTCACCTGGCGTGCACAGGACGTATCGCGGATGGAATCGGTACGAATCCAGGTGTCCGGCAAGAGAATCAAGGCCAACGGCCGCATCGTCGCCGCGGCCACCGCCACCAACCCGGCGTTCGGCGCGTACTACGACCTGCAGACCGACGAGACTGGTGCCACCAAGCGGCTCGGCATGACCGTCACGCTCGCCGAACGGGAACGCGTGCTGTCCATCGCGCGTGACGAAGAGAACATGTGGCTGGTCACCGACCACCAGGGCGAGCACCGCGCCGGGTACAACGGCGCGCTCGATTGCGACGTGGTGTTCAGCCCGTTCTTCAACGCGCTGCCCATCCGGCGGCGCGGCCTGCACGAGCAGGCGGAGTCGGTGACGCTGCCGGTGGTGTACGTCAACCTGCCCGACATGTCGATCACTCCGGACGTCGTGAGCTACACCAGCTCGGGCGGTCTCGAGGGCATCAAGCTGCGCTCCCCGGTCGCCGACACCACGGTCAGCGTCGACGAAGAGGGGTTCATCGTCGACTATCCAGGGTTGGCAGAGCGGATCTGATCACCCCGCCGGCCCGGCCGGCCGCGGCCAGCTCCTCACGCCAGTTTTCGGCGCCGATGACGACGTGGAAGATTTCGGATCGCGGGAAGCTGTCGTAGCGCGTCCGGGCGGCGTGGCCCGCCTCGACGAGTTCGGCCACCGAGTTGTTCTCCACCAGCGAATCGCGGGCCCGGCTCAACAGCTCGATGACCCGGTCCACGGCCGGTACCAGGTGATCCGCATTGCCCTCGGACATCGCCCGAACCAGGTCCGGGGCGGTGGCCGCCACCCGCGTCCCGTCGCGGAAGGACCCGGCGGCCAGCGCGAACGCCAGCGGGACCTCCCCGGCGATGACCGCCAGCGCCTCGGCGAGCAGGTGCGGCAGGTGCGAGATGGCGGCCGCCGCGGCGTCGTGGTCGTCCGACTTGGCCGGCACCACCACCGCGCCGCAGTCCAGCGCCAACGCCATCACCATCGACCACACCGCCGGATCGACGTGGTCGTCCACGCTGAGCACCCACGGCGCCCGGGTGAACAGCCCGGGGTGGCCGGCGGCCCAGCCGGAATGCGCGGTGCCCGCCATCGGGTGGCCGCCGACGAAGCGTTCCTGCAGACCGGCCGCGGCCACCTCGTCGAGCACCGCTTTTTTGACGCTGGTGACATCGGTCAGCGGGCAGGCCGGCGCGAGTTCGGCGATGTGGGCGAGCATGCCGGCCATCGCCGGCATGGGCACCGCGAGGACGATTAGCGCACCGGTGTCGGCGGCGCGGCTCAGCGTCGCGGTCAGGTCGGTGGTCGCGTCGAAACCGTCCGCGGCGGCTCCCTGTGCGCCCTCCACCGACCGGTTGTAGCCGAACACTTCCCGGCCCGCCGCGGTGGCGGCGCGCATGATCGACCCTCCGATCAGGCCCAACCCGAGCACGCACACCGGTGTTTGAGAAGCAGGGCTAGCCACAGACCTAAGGTTGGCACAAACCCGTGGCGGCGGTGCGCCCAGATGTTGCCGCGCCGCCCGGTTCGCCTCGCGCCGTCTGGTCAGGGGGCCTGTTCTGCGACTACCGTAAGCGGCCATGGGAGCACAACGAGCCCCAGCCCAAGGGCTGTCCGCCGATACGCCGGACGGTTTCGGCGTCGCGGTCGTGCGCGAAGAGGGCCAGTGGCGGTGTTCTCCAATGGCCCGTAAATCGCTGCTGAGCCTCAAGGCCGCCGAGACCGAGCTGCGGGAATTGCGCAGCGCCGGCGCCGTGTTCGGGCTGCTCGACGTGGACGACGAATTTTTCGTGATCGTGCGCCCCGCGCCGTCCGGAACGCGGCTGCTGCTGTCGGACGCCACCGCCGCATTGGATTACGACATCGCCGCCGAGGTGCTGGAGAAGCTGGACGCCGACATCGACCCCGAGGACCTGGAGGATTCCGACCCCTTCGAGGAGGGCGACCTCGGCTTGCTGTCCGACATCGGCCTCCCCGAGGCGGTGCTGGGCGTCATCCTCGACGAGTCCGACGATCTGTACGCGGACGAGCAACTGGGCCGCATCGCGCGGGAGATGGGTTTCGCCGACCAGCTGTCGGCCGTGATCGACCGCATCGGTCGGTGATCGCAAGCGACGAGGATCTGATCCGCGCCGCGTTGGCGGTCGCCGCGACGGCGGGTCCCCGCGATGTGCCCATCGGCGCGGTGGTGGTCGGCGCCGACGGCACCGAGCTGGCCCGCGCGGTCAACGCCCGCGAAGCCCTGGGCGATCCCACCGCACACGCCGAGATCCTGGCCCTGCGCGCGGCGGCGGCCGCCCTCGGCGACGGCTGGCGGCTGGAGGGCGCCACGCTGGCCGTCACCGTCGAACCGTGCACCATGTGCGCCGGCGCGCTGGTCCTGGCCCGCGTCGGCCGACTGGTGTTCGGGGCGTGGGAGCCCAAGACGGGCGCGGTCGGGTCGCTGTGGGACGTGGTGCGCGATCGGCGGCTCAATCATCGGCCGCAAGTGCGCGGCGGGGTGCTCGCCGACGAGTGCGCCGCACCGCTGGAGGCCTTCTTCGCTCGCCAGCGATTGGGGTAAGCGGCCAACGGTTCGGTAAGCTGCTCGGCGGTGGCGTGTCCGAGCGGCCTAAGGAGCACGCCTCGAAAGCGTGTGACGGCTAACACCGTCCGAGGGTTCAAATCCCTCCGCCACCGCCAACAGAGTTTCAGCGGTCTCCCGCGGAAAGTGAGGCCGCCTCACGCCTTTTGGAAGCAGTACAGCCGGTATTCGGTGGGGCCGCCATCTTGCAGGCTTTGATGTGTCTTCCAAACCCGCTGGTAGCTGGGCACCAACGCAAAGCTGTGCGCGAATGCCGGCACGACGGCGTTCATCACGGCCACCCACCAGTGCGAGTTGTTCTCCATCCCGCGCGCGACCTCCGCATTGATCAGCCTCTGCGACAGCATCCGCATCGGCGCGTCAGCCAACTGCGCCTCCCAGGTGGCGATGCCCCCGGCGAATCGAAAGTCGGCGTACAGCAGGTGTCCGCCCGGGCGCAGCACGCGCGCCACCTCCGCGAGGAACTGAGGGAATTGGGCGTAGAGGTGTGAGGATTCGATGTTGATCACCGCGTCGAAGGATTCGTCGGGGAAGGGCAACTGCTCGGCGTCGCCTTCGACGAAGTTCAGGCCGGCCACTTGGTGCCGTTCTCGGCAGAACGCGATGCCCGCTGAGTTCAGATCCAGTCCGGTGTATGCGGCGGGGCGCAATGCGCGGGTGAGGTAGGACGCCCCGCCGCCGTGGCCGCAACCGACCTCCAGGACGTGCTTACCGTTGAGATCAACCTGGGTTGCCGTGCGGTGATAGAGCTGGATGAAAAACCGGTTGTGCTCGTCGGACGGCGAAAGGGGAACGCCCATCGGCGGATCCTCTTCGTACCCATAGTTCAGGAAGACGACGTCGTCCGGGGCGAGCCGGTGGGTCAAATACCGGTACAGGATCTTCTTGTAGAACGCGCGAGCACACGTCTCGTACGTCTCGTTGGCCTTGCCGACGAGAACCCCCGAAAAGCCGCGCTCGTGGCTCTTGAGCGCCATGGGTGAAGCGTAGCTGTGGACGGCCACCGCGGGGAGCAAATCGCGCAATGTGGGATGACCCGGATCTCGGGTTCTCTCGCGGATTCTCGGCCATCGTTGGCCGAAGGTGGATAGCATCTACTCACACACAATTGCAGAGCGCGCAGCAAGAGGCCCAGATGACGAAGAAAGTCGAGATCGTCGCCATCTCCTGGCTCTGTTGTGCCCTGATTGCGCCGGCCGGCCCTCTGGCCGAATATGTCGCGCGCGCAGACGATTTCGGTACGTCGCTGTACACCGGCGTCAACGGCCTTCGCCAGCCATGCGGCCCACTGCGCGACGACCCACGGTTGCGGGCGGCCGCGCAGCGGCATGCCGACGACATGCTGCACACCGGGTTGAGCGGCCATATCGGTTCGGATGGCTCCTCGCCGCAGATGCGCATCGCCGATGCCGGCTATGTCGGATCCCACGCCACGGGGGAGATCGTCTATTGGGGCACCGGGTCGGCCGCCAATCCCGCCCAGGCCCTAGACTCGTGGATGCAGAGCCCGCCACACCGAGGGCTCATCGTGAATTGCGCCTTCACCGCGAGCGGCTTCGCCACCGCATCCGATGGCAACAAGATGACCGCGGTGGGCGACTTCGCGGCTGTTTAAGCCCTTGGCGGTCAAGCTTTTTCGCTCTCAGGCCTGGGTGCCGGCCAGCTTCCGGGTCGTCAGCGCCTCGGTGTCCTGGAACGGCCGGCCGTCGGGCCGCAGCAGGTCGTGGAACCAGACCTTCGGGATCGCCGTGTACGGGTGGTCCCACGATTCCCACGGAAAGTAGGTCTGCGTCTTGCCCGCGACCAGGCCCCAGTTGATGGCACCGACGTTGTGCCGCTTGGCCACCGGCAGGATTCCCTCCACCGTGCTGCCCCTAGGCCGGGCCATGTACTCGGTGCACAGGATCGGCCTCCCCAGCGGGACAAGCTCGCCGATCCGGTTCTCGAAGCCCGCGGGATCTGCGTAGGAATGGAAGGTGATCACGTCGGCGTTGGCCAGCTGAATGTCGCTAATTGCGCTGCGGCCCTGAGGTTGTCCCCAGTCACCACGCCACACACCGCTGGTGAGCGGCTGACTCGGATCCACCGCGCGCGCCCAACGGAACACCTGGGGGAGCAGGTTGGCGACCAACTGATCCTTGTCGCTGCGCTCGACGTTGCGATACTGGCGCGCCGGGTTGTCGGGCTCGTTCCACAAGTCCCAACCGAGAACGCGGTCGTCACTGCGGAACTGGGTCAGCACCGCGGTGACGTAGTCGCGCATGACGCCGGCGTAGCGGGGATCGCCCAGCCGTTCGGCCCCGGGGCTCTGCACCCAGCCGGAGTTGTGCACCCCGGGCGTCGGGGCCCGCTGCCGGCCCGCCTTGGGTGCGGGGTCCCAGCACGAGTCGAAGAAGACGAACAGCGGCTTGATGCGGTGGCGCGCGGCGATGTCGACGAACTGCGCCAGCCGCGTCTGGAATCCGCGCTGATCCTGGGCCCACAGCTGATCGTGCAGGAACACCCGTGCGGTGTTGTGCCCGTAGAACCTGGCCCAGCCCAGCTCGGCGTCGATGCGCCGGGGGTCGTAGGTGTCGGCCTGGAACATCTCGAGTTGGTTGATGGCGTTGGAGGTGATGTAGTTCGATCCGACGAGGAAACCTTGCGCCTGATACCAGCGGTTGGCGCGGTCGGCGGGCCACCGGCCCGCTTCCTCGGCGGAGGCGCGGGGCGCTCGCGCCAGCGCGGTGCCAGCCGCCAGGAAAAGTGGCAGCTTGAGGGCCGTTCGTCGTTGCACGATGTGACGATAAATTTTCCCGGCGATTTCCCCGGGATTTGCTCAGCGCGTCGCGCCAGCTTGACGTGGGAATTGTTATCGCCTCGTCACCCGGCGCCCATCGGAGCGGTTCCCCGCTAGCGCAATTTGCGGCCGTACTTGTCGGTGACGCTGCCGGTGAACATCATGATGGCGTCGACGATGCCCCAAATCATGCCGGCGAGCAGCACCGGGAAACCCACGAAGCAAAACAGCGTGAACAGAAACCCGAACAGGCCCAGACACAGCTGCGCGACGGCGATTTGAGTCGAGTCGAGGTAGAAGCGGCCGACGCCGAACACGCCGAAGAACAGCTGCAGCAGGCCGGCCGTCGAGGCCGACTTATCCGACAGCGGCTGGCCGGTGACGGGATCCCGCCCGTACGGCGCATGGGGATCGCCGTATCCCGGGTAGCCATACGGATAGCCGGGGTAGGGCTGCTGCGGCGAAAACCCCGGAGGCGGCGGCCGCCAGCCTCCGGGCGGTTCGCCGGCCGGGTCTCCGGGCGGGTTCGGCGTCGACATTGGGCCGAGTTAACTCTCGTGCCGGCGCCGCGTCTACTTAGCGGTTTCTCAGCAAAAGTTTGGTACAGATATAGTTGCCTAGTGCTACTATCACCACACGACATCATCGGATGTGTGGAGGAGGGACCCGTGCAGGCATTGTCGTTCGACCCGGCCGCCGCCAGCATCGGGTCCGACGTTGTCCGCGGCGCCATGCAAGGCCTGCAGGCCGGTGTGACGGCGTCACCCTCGACCACCGCGTTGGTGCCCGCCGGGGCCGACGAGGTGTCGGCGCAGGCGGCTCTCGCTTTCGCCGCCGAGGCCACCGCCTTCTTGGCGCTGCACACGGCCGCCCAGGAAGAGCTGGTCCGAACGGGCACGGCGGTGGTCGACATCGCCCGGATGTACTCGGAGGTCGACGCCGCGGCGGCCGGCGGCGTGCTCGGCATCCGCCCGCCGGGCACCTACCGGATGGCCGGATAGGCGGCCGCCCGGGCGGGACAAATTCGCGCCCGCGGAGACGGCAAAGTTACTTCAAACTTCACCCCTGGGAGCGCGATACTGAAGGGGTGCCCGAGCGAAACGTGTTAGGCGGTCCCCTGGAACCGTGCGGCACAGAGCCACTGACCGGCTACTACCGCGACGGCTGTTGCTCCACGGGCACCGAGGATCTGGGCCGGCACACGATCTGCGCGGTGATGACGGCCGAATTCCTGGAGCACCAGCGCTCGATCGGCAACGACTTGCTGACGCCGGTGCCCGAATACCGCTTCCCCGGATTGCTGCCCGGCGATCGTTGGTGCGTCACGGCGCTGAACTGGCTTAGGGCGCACCAGGATGGCTGTGCCGCACCGGTGGTCCTGGCCTCGACACACGAGCGCACCCTCGAGGTGGTGCCCCTAGAGGCGTTGCAGGAACACAAGGTCGACGTGCCCGACGACTTGGCGAACCTGTAGGGACCACGGCGGATCCACGCCTGGCGCCTGTGTCATATTTCTCTTCGACGACGCGTCGAAAAGAGGATCCGGTGGGCTCTGCCGTGGACGACATCGACTTCGACGATCTGACCGCGCCCAAGCTCACCGACGTTCAACGCCAAATCCTGGAATTCACCGAGGCCAAAGCCGTCGACTTCGACGTCGACCGGATGTTCGGCGAGGCCGTCGAACAGGCGGGAGTCAATGACCTCGACGACGTCGACGGCTTCGGTGATCGGCTCACCGCGCACGTCGCCGCAATAGAAGGCGACGAGGGCCTGCGCCAGCTCACCCGATCCACCCTGCGGCAACGCGTCGTGCGCTTGCTGCGCAACCGGTTGTCGCTGACCGAGCTCCTCAAGCGGTATCCCGAAATCGAAAGCATCGCGATCGAGAAGCCGTTCATCGTCGTGGGGATGCCCCGATCCGGCACCACCCACCTGGTGAATCTCATTGCCGCCGATCCCCGCCGCCGGGCGCTGCCGTACTGGGAGAGCCAGGAGCCCATCCCCGCCCGCGGGCAGGGGCCCGACATCGACGGGATCGACCCCCGTTACGCGCGAGCCAAATCCGAGCACGACGCGCTCATGGTCAGCGCCCCGGTGGTGGCCGCCATGCACGACCGGTTCCCGGAGGCGATCGAAGAGGAAGTCGAGCTCCTCGACCTCGATCTGGCCGGCTACGTCCTGGAATGGCATGCGCGCGTGCCGGACTGGCGCGACTACTATCTGAGCCTGGATCAGACCCGGCACTACGCATACCTGCGGAAAGTGCTGCAGGCGTTGACGTTTCTGCGGGGGCCGCGAACCTGGGTGCTGAAGAGCCCTCAGCACTGCGAACAACTCGGCCCGCTCATGGCGACGTTTCCCGATGCGACGGTGGCTTTCACCCACCGTGACCCCGTGGCGGTGATCCAATCGGCGATCACCATGATGGCCTACTCCGATCGGCTCCGCCGAACCAGCATCGACCCGGACTGGTTGCTGAACTACTGGAGCGACCGGGTGCGCCGGCTGCTCGGCGCATGCGTGCGCGACCGCGAGCTGGTGCCGGCCGAACGCAGCATCGACATCGGCTTCCACCACCTCAACGGAAACGAAATGGCAATCCTCGAACGGCTTTACGCGTGCGGCGGTGTCGAGTTGACCCCGAAGGCGCGCAAACGGTTCGAGAAATACCTCGACGGCAACCCCCGCGGCAAGCACGGCCGCATCCGCTACGACCTGCACCGGCACTTCGGCATCACGGCCGACGAGCTGCGGGCGCGATTCGACTTCTACTTCGACAAGTTCGACGTCCATGCCGAGACCTGACCGGAGGGCCACCCAGCGATGACTTTCGAACCGGTCTACCGCGGGCGGCCCGGCGCCGACGCCATGCGGCCCGCCGCTGCCGAACGGGCGGAGGAGATCGCGCCCGGGCTGTGGTGCTCGCCGGGGCTCTCGAATTCCTACCTGCTCACCACCAACGAGGGCCGGGTGATCGTCAACACCGGCATGGGTTTCGAGGGGCCGGTGCACCGCGCGAACTTCGACGCCGTCGACCCTTCGCCGGTGCGCTACATCATCTTCACCCAGGGTCATGTCGACCACGTCGGCGGTTTGGACAGCGTGCGCGACCCGGAGACGATCGTCGTCGCGCAAGCCAACTGGACGTTGTGGCGCGACGACAACGAACGTCTCATCCCGTATCGCGCCAGCCGTAGCGCCTTCGCGTTCAAGGACACCCTGGCGGCCGGCATCCAGGCGATCCAGCGGCGCCTGGGCGTCACCCGGTTGGCCGGCCAAAGCGTTCCCGTCGTCGACCTCGACTTCGAGGACAGCATGACCCTGTCGGTCGGCGGCCGGCGGATGGAACTGATCTCGGTACCCGGCGGTGAGACGACCGACTCCCTGGTGATCTGGTTACCGGATGAGCGGATCTGCCTGTGCGGCAACACCTTCGGCCCCTTGTTCGGCCACATTCCGAATCTGGTCACCATGCGCGGCGACCGGTACCGCGACGCTCTTACCGCCATCGCGTCGGTGGAGCGCGTGCGCGACCTGCGGCCGGAACTCCTGGTCACCGGTCATTTCGGACCCATCGCGGGCGCCGAGCGCATCCATGCGGAACTGACCCGGCTGAGCGACGCGATCCGGTACGTCCACGACCGGACGGTCGAGGGGATGAACGCCGGCAAGGACGTGCGCACCCTGATGCGCGAGATCACCTTGCCCGCGGAATACGCAGTGGGGCAAGGCTATGGGAAGGTGTCCTGGGATGTGCGGGCCATCTGGGAGAACTACTCCGGCTGGTTTCACCATGAGTCCACGACCGAGCTGTATCCGGTCGGGTTCGACGCCGTGGCCGCCGACGTTGTCGAGCTGGCCGGGGCCGACGCCCTGCTGGTCCGGGCCCGCGAACACCTGGCCGGCGGCCGGCCGCTGCAGGCCATTCACCTCGCCGAGCTCGTGGGGTCCGACCACGCGGGGGCGCGCGCCGTGCTGCGGGAGGCCCACGAAGACCTGCTGGCCGCGAGCACCAATTTCTGGGAAAGCGCCTGGCTCACCAACCAGATAGCGAGGAACTCATGACGGCGAGCGTCAGCTTCGACTTCACCGGGACCACGGCCCTGATCACCGGCGGCACCAGCGGTATCGGGCACGCCACCGCGGTCCTGTTCCGCGATGCCGGGGCTCGTGTCGCCGTCACCGGGACCAAGCCGGCGGCGGCCGATTATCCGGCCGACCTGTCCGGCATGGAATACCACCAGCTACAGATCACCGAGCCCGGTTCGGTGGACGCGCTGGCCGGAAGGTTCACCGCCCTGGACGTGCTCGTCAACAACGCCGGTGCCAATTTCCCTGGCGGCCTTGACGAGTCGAAGCCCGACGGGTTCGAGGCGTCGGTCGCGCTGAACCTCACCGGGCCCTATCGGCTCACGATGGGCCTCTACCGTGCCCTGCGGGCCTCGACCGCGGCCGGTGGCGCCAGTGTGGTGAACCTGGCGTCGATGTCGGCGCTGCGGGCCGTCCCCCTGGTGCCCGGATACGGCGCCGCGAAGGCCGGGATCGTCTGCATCACCAGAAATCTCGCCGTCAAATGGGCGGCCAAGGGGATCCGGGTGAACGCGGTGGCGCCGGGCGCCGTCGACACCCCGATGACCGCGCCCATGCGCGGCTCGGACGAGTTGATGGAGTCGGAGCTGGCACACATCCCGCTGCGCCGCTTCGGCACCGTCGGCGAGGTCGCACCGACGATCGCCTTCTTGTGCACCGAGCAGAGTAGCTACACCAGCGGCGCGGTGTTCGTTGTCGACGCCGCATCGGACTGCGTCTGAAATACGAGGAACGCCATGACATTAGCGCTTCGACCCGAGGACCTCTACCACACCGGCATCGTCGTGCCCGACCTCGGCGCGGCGATTGAACGCCTGAGCACGCTGGCCGGCTACCGGTGGATCAGCCCGATGAGTTACACGCTGCCCTTCCGCACCGCGGAAGGCGTCCGGGAACTGACGTCGACCATCGTCTACTCCTTGCAAAGCCCGCACCTCGAGTTGGTGCAGGAAGTGCCGGGCAGCCCGTGGACGGCCGCCCCGGGCAACGCCGTGCACCACCTCGGCTACTTCAGCGACAACCTGGCCGAGAGCGGCCGGGCGCTCGAGGCCAACGGGTTCACCCTCGAGATGACCGCGGAGGTGCCCGGCGCCGATCTCGGCCTATTCGCGTACTACACGGACGATTCGGGCGCCCGCATCGAGATCGTCGACCGCTCGCTGTTTCCCGACTTTCCCGCGTTCCTGCAGTCGATGACGGCGCCGGAGGAGGCGTGACGTGCTGCTGACGGTGCTGCGTTTCAACTTCGCCTCCCCGCACGGTGACCCGCGCACCCAGAGCGCGTTGCTCTCCGCGGCGTTGGAGTTGGCGCAATGGGGCGAGTCACACGGCATCACCTCCGTCAGCGTCGACGAGCACCACGCCACCGGCCACGGCTGGAGTTGCAATCCGATCATGGCGGCGGCGATGTTTCTCGCCCGCACCTCGACGCTGATCGCCAGCGTGGACTGCGCGCTCGGGCCGCTGTGGAATCCGGTGCGGCTCGCCGAGGACATCGCCCTGGTCGACAACATGAGCCGCGGCCGGCTGCACACCACGGTGGGCCTGGGCTACCGCACGGTCGAATACGACGCCATGGGAGCCGATTTCGCGCGGCGCGGCGCCCTGATGGACGCCCTGCTCGAGCGCATGCTGTCGGTGTGGTCCGGCGCCGACGCGGGAATCTGCACCGGCACCTGGACCCGGCCCCATCCACCGCTCTATGTCGGCGGCGGGGCGCGCGCCACGGCGCGGCGGGCGGCGCGATTCCGGCTGCCGCTCAGCCTGGCCGATCACCTGCCCGACATCGCCGCCTACTATCGCGAGCTCTGCGCCGAGGCGGGCATGACCCCGTTCATTCTGATGCCGGGGCCGGTCAACCGCGGGATGATCTACCTGCACGAGGACCCGGACCGGGCGTGGGCGGAACTCGGTGAGCACATCCTTTGGGAGGCGGTCACTTACGGCGGCTGGTCCACCGACCAACGGTCGCTGATGCATTTGCCCGGCGTGCAGTCGCTGGACGAGGTCCGGGCGTCCGGCAGGTACCGCTTCCTGACGCCCGACGAGTTGATCGCCGAAGTGCGCGACGCCGAGAACTACGGCCCCCTGGTGATGCATCCGCTCGTCGGTGGCATGCCCGTCGATGAAGCGTGGAGGTCGGTCCAGTTACTCACCGACAAGGTGCTGCCCGCGCTGGGCTGACTGCGCACCGAATCCAATCGACGCCGCGCACGTCAAGTCGGCGGAGCAGACCCTGGCGCGGGCCGCCTTGATCGACCCGAAGCTGCCCGCATAGGGTTCAGTGGGTGATGGCGGACCACATGCCCCAGGTGGCGATACTCGACGACTACGCCGGCGTGGCCCTGCGGCTCGCGGACTGGGCACCGGTGCAAACGCGCTCCCGCGTAACCGTTTTCGACCGGCACCTCGCCGAGGAGGAGGCCGCCGACGCTCTGCGGCCGTTCGACGTGATCTGCACCCTGCGCGAGCGAATGGCGCTGCCGCGGACGTTGCTCGAGCGGTTACCGAACCTGAAGCTGATCACCATCGTGGGCAGGAACCTGCCCAACCTGGACATGGCCGCGGCAACGGAACTGGGAATTTTGGTCGCCCACACCGACTTCGCGCATCCCCGATTCCGATCCGTGCACGACGCCACCCCCGAGTTCGCCTGGGGATTGCTGATCGCCACGGTGCGTAACCTGGCCGAGGAACACCGCCGCATGCGAGAAGGCGGCTGGCAGTCCACGACGGGTCTCACGCTGTCCGGCAAGACGCTCGGGCTGCTCGGCCTCGGACGGGTGGGCAGGAGGATGGCCGAATACGCGAAAGTGTTTGGTATGGACGTCATTGCGTGGAGCCAGAACCTCACCGCGGACGCCGCGGCGGCGGTCGGCGTGCGCCGGGTCGAGAAGGCGACGCTGTTCGAGCAGGCCGATGTCGTCTCCATACATGTGGTGCTCTCGGAACGCACCCGAGGGCTGGTGGGCGAACCCGAGTTGGCGTCGATGAAGTCGCACGCGTACCTGATCAACACCTCGCGGGGGCCGATCGTCGACGAGGCCGCGCTGCTGAACGCCCTGCGTTCCGGGCGCATCGCCGGCGCCGGCCTCGACGTCTACGACGTCGAACCGCTGCCACCGGATCACCCCTTGCGACTGCTCCCGAATGTGACCCTGTCGCCGCACCTGGGATACGTCACCCGAGAAATGCTCAGCGCCTTCTACGCCGACACGGTGGAGGCGGTAAGCGCCTGGCTGGACGGGACCCCGACCCGAATCGCCAACCCCGAGGCGTCTGATCAGGCGCGCTTGCGTCGCCAGTGAGGACTCTTGACCGCTTCGAGCGCTTCGGTGACATAGCGGTCCAGCGGCCATTGGCGGCCGGACGGGCGCACCCATTGTTGGAAGCCGAAATCCGCTGCGGCGAAGGCGAGTTGGACCAGCAGGCCGGGGCGAATGTCGGTGTCGGGATTCACGCCCATCCGCTCGGCGATCAGCTTGGCCGCGCGCTCCTTGTCGGCGGGTGTGTGCACCGTCACCTTGCGCAGCCGATCCGGGGCAACCAGCAGCGCTTGTCGCCACTCGTCGGTGTCGGCCTGCTCGAAGGACCGCGTGCGGGTGACGATGGCGTTGATCAACGCGACGTCCGGCGGCTCGTTGGCCGGCCGCTGCTCGAGCAGGTTGACGATGGCGGCGCCGCCGTGCCGGACGGGCGCGAGCAGCAACTCTTCCTTCGTCGGCACGTAACGGAAGAAGGTTCGCGGGGAAACGCCCGCGGCAGCGGCGATTTCCTCCGTTGTCACGGCGTCGTATCCGCGTTCGACGAACAACCGGAACGCCGCGCGCCGGATGTCGGCCCGGATCTGTGCGCGCTGCCGATCGCGCAGCGACTCGCCTCTGGTGGGTGGCGTCACCGGAAGCAGCCGATCCCGCCGTCGACGTGGATGGTCTGTCCGGTGATGAACGAAGAGTCGCCGCCCAGGAGGAACGCCACCAGCGCGCCCACATCGGTGCGGACGTCGCCGATGCGTTTCATCGGAACGCGCCCAACCGCCTTCGCATAATCGTTGGGCGCGAACTGTTTCCACAGCTTTACACCGTCCGACTCGGCGAACGGGCAGATTACGTTGACCCGGATGTTGTCCCTGCCCCACTCGAGCGCGGCGACCTTCGACAGGCCGCGGATGGCCTCCTTCGCGGCGGCGTAGCCGCCCCACCGGGGCTCGCCGCCGGTGCCCGTGCCCGAACCCAGGTTGACGATCGACCCCCCGCCCGCCCCGACCATCACCGGGTGCACGGCCTGCATGAGCAGAAACGTCGCACGCGGGCCGACGTCGTGCCCGAGCGCGAAATCCTCGGCGGTGATGTCGACGAACGCCTTGGGCTCGTTGGTGGCGATGGCGTTGTTGACCAGGCCGTGGACCGTGCCGAACGCGTCGACCGCGGCCGCCACGATGCGTGCGGCGCTGTCCGGGTCGCGCAGGTCCGCGGTCAGCTTCTCGACATGCCCCATCGAGGACAGTTCGGCGGCCGTCGTGCCCAGCAGCTCGTCCTGAATGTCGACCAGCAGCACCGCCGCGCCGCGTTCCAGCAGCGCCCCGGCGACGCCCTTGCCAACGCCTTGGGCGGCGCCGGTGACGATCGCGACGTGGTCACGCATCGAGGCGGGGTGGCTGTAGGTCATTCGGACGGCCCCATGCGAAGCGGCACCCCGCGGTGCATCTCGTAGGTGCTGCGCGCACCCTCGGGCAGCTCGATGAATTCGACGGGGGTGCCGTCCGGGTCCTTGACGAAAAACATTCGAACCCCTCCGATTTCGAATGGCGGCTGGTCGGGTGTGTAGCCGGCCGCGATGACACGGCGGTGTGTGTCATCGAGGTCGCGCACCGACAGGGACACGTTGTGGATTCCGGTGATGCCTCGAGGCGGGGGCCGGTGATTCGGGGGATCCGCGCCCAGCGACAGCAGCTCGACCATCAGCCCGCCCAGCAGGCCCCCCACCACCCGGCCCTCCTGCTTGCGGGTGGCGTGCAGGACCGCGTCGAAAGGCTCGCCGGAGACCAGGGTTTCGAACACGACTTCCATGCCCAGCAGGTCCCGGTAGAACGCCATGGCGCGGTCCATGTCGGTCACCCCGACGACGAGGTGACAGAACGAGACGTCGCCCAGGGCGCCGGTCATGACGACGCGAGGCCGGGCGCCGGGCGCCCGGCGAACAGGGGGAGATCGAGGTAGGTCTTGATTCCGGGTCCGGCGGCGCAGACGTCGGGGATGGCGTTGACGCAATGGTTGGCCGTGGCCACCACGCCCGGGTTTTTCACCAGGCCTTCGGCGATGGTTTCCGGCTGCAGACCCTTGAAGGTGAGGCTCACGGTGGGGTCACCGGTGATCTCGACCTCGAAGCGCTCGCCCCGACCGCCGAAATTCCAGGCGGGCTCCAGGTTTTCCTCGCCCATCAACCAGTTCACCGCCGCGGTGATGACGGGCTCGCCGTCCACCAGGGCCTGCCAGCGGAACCGGCGCGCGGCGACCGTCCCCGTGGTGATCGGGAAGGGGGCATAGTCGATGTCGGCTGTCGCCACCGCGACGTCCTGAATAGTCCTGATGTTCGGATCGATGCGGAATCCCATGTGATCGGCGATCATTCGGACCGATTGTTTGAAGCCCGCCTCCAACAGGCTGGCCATGGGCCCCTGCATGGCTTCCTCGGGGGTACCGCCGAAGCCCATGATGTGGCGCACGACGTCCGGGGCGTTGTAGGTGCGGATGTCGGAGAATTCCTCGGCGCGAATGTGGGTGACGGCCGAGGAGAGCGAGGACAGCATGAGTGGGAATCGTTCGGTGATGCCCCCGGGGTGGATCCCCGAGCCGTGCAGGGTCACCCCGGCTTCGGCCGCGGCGTCGGCGACGGCTTGGTGCCGCGCATTGCCCGGGTCGGGGTACACCCAGCCGACGGGGGTGACGACGTTCTTACCGGATCGCAGGATCGCGATGACCTCGTCATCGTTGGGTACCAGGGGGCTGTACACGACACAGTCGGCGTCCAGCGCCAGGATCTCGTCGATGCTCGAGGTCGCGGTGACCCCGAGGTCCTGTGTTCCGAGGATCCGTCCGACGTCCATGCCGTTCTTGCCGGCGCTGTGCACCCAGCACCCGGCCAGCTCCAGCTGCGGATGATTCAGGACGCACTCGATGGCCGCCTTGCCGACGCCCCCGGTCGCCCACTGGATGACGCGGAGCTTGGACGGACCACTCATCAGCTGACCTCCGATTTCCATGCCTTTACAGGCCAACGACCGGAATGGCACAGTATGACCCGCTGACAGTGACTGTCAACATTGGCTTCGGGTAGGAAGGCCTGGCATGAGCGTCCTGGACGGCAAAGTCGCGATCGTCACCGGAACCAGCCGCGGGGTGGGCGTCGGGATCGCGCACGAGCTGCTGCGCGCCGGCGCGACCGTGGTCGGCTGTTCGCGCTCGCCGCTGGACGCCATTCCCGGTATCGAACCCGAGTGGGCCGCCCGGGCCTCCCAACGGGTCTGCGACCAAGGGGACTACCGCGCGATCGACTCCTTCGTCGCCGGCGTCGTCGCCGAGCACGGCCGCATCGACATCCTGGTGAACAACGCCGGCGGCACCGTGCCGGCGCCCCACGTCGAAAGCATTCCCGAACTGGTGCAACGGATTCAGGGGGCGCCCGCCAGCGACGACGAGTACGAGCGCACGGCGCTGTTTCACGCGTTCGCGGTGCAGATGAACCTCATCAGCCCGCTCTGGTTCGCGATCCGCGTCTACCGGCAGATGCGCACGCAGGACGGCGTCGGCTGCATCATCAACATCTCCAGCGGCGCCGGCCATCCCGCCGGCTCACCGACGTTGGTTTCCTACGGCGCGGCCAAAAGCGGGCTGAACCATCTCACCCGCTCGCTGGCGCAGGAGTGGGGGCCCCAGGTGCGGGTCAACTGCATCGCCCTGGGGCCGACGATGACCGAGAACTTCCGGTCGTTCGTGCTGCCGAAGGACGACCCCTCTGGCGCAACGTATTTCGCGGCCGTCCCGCTCCGGCGGGCGGGCGAGCCCGCCGAGGTGGGCAGGGTCTGCGTGTTCCTGGCCGGCGGGGAGGCCGACTTCGTCAACGGCACCACGATCGAACACGACGGCGGGATGCTGCCCGGCGTGCTGTACGACGCGGGCCTGAAGACCATCACCGATCTGCTGTAATCGTCACCATGAGCAGTCCCCTCGAACCCACCGCGGAGCAATTCGCCGCTCTGGCCGCACGCCCGGCTGACGAACCGGTGATCATGGTCAACCTGCTGAAGTTCAAGACCCCCGGCGGCCTGGAGGCCTACCGCCGCTACGGCGTGGCGGTGATACCGCACCTCGAGCACGCGGGCGCTATCGTCCGCTACGCCGGCATCGCACCGACCGTCCTGATCGGTGACGGTGAAAAGCCTTGGTGGGACGCCATTCTCATCGTCGAGTACCCCACCCCGCAGGCATTCATCGACATGGTGAGCGATCCGGGCTATGCCAAGGCCCACGAGCATCGCGTCGAGGCGCTCGAACGTGGCGGCCTGATCGCGACGTCGGCGTGGTCCATGACCCTCGATTGAGCGAGTTCTAGCGGTGGGTCCCCGGCCGGGGTCTAATTGGTGGATGGAATTGATGATGCCCACCGACGCGATCTTTCTGCTGGGGGAATCGCGCGAACACCCCATGCACGTCGGCGGCTTGCAGTTGTTCGAGCTGCCGAGCGGCGCCGGCCGCGGCTTCGTCCGGGAGCTTTACGACCGACTGGTGGCGCAGGATGACTTCCAGCCGACGTTTCGCAAGCATCCGGCGACGTTCGTCGGTGGCATCGCCAACCTGGGCTGGTCCTACGACAAAGACGTGGACGTGGACTACCACGTCCGGCGCTCGGCCGTGCCCTCGCCCGGACGGATCCGGGAACTGCTCGAGCTGACGTCGCGGTGGCACAGCAGCCTGCTGGATCGCCACCGTCCGCTGTGGGAGACGCACATCATCGAGGGCCTCAAGGACGGCCGGTTCGCCATCTACACCAAGATCCACCACGCACTGATCGACGGCGTCTCCGCGCAGAAACTGATGCAGCGCGCGCTGTCGACGGATCCCGAAGACACCGAGATGCGCGCGCCCTGGACCCTGCCCAAGAGCAAGCGCAAGGCCAGCCCGGCCAGCCCCCTGCGTTCGGCGCTGCAGGCGGCGGGATCCGTTGCGGCGCTGGCCCCTTCGTCGATATCGCTGGCGCGGGCGGCGCTGTTCGAGCAGCAGCTGACGCTGCCCTTCGGCGCCCCGCGCACCATGTTGAACGTCAAGATCGGCGGCGCGCGCCGCTGCGCCGCGCAGTCCTGGTCGCTGGACCGCATCAAGGGTGTCAAGAAGGCCGCCGGCGTGACCGTCAACGATGTGGTCCTGGCGATGTGTTCGGGCGCGCTGCGCTACTACCTGCTCGAGCAGAACGCGCTGCCGGACACGCCGCTGATCGCGATGGTCCCGGTGAGCCTGCGCACCGAGGACGAGGCCGACGCGGGCGGCAACCTGGTGGGCGCCATCCTGTGCAACCTCGCCACCGACACCGACGATCCCGCCCAGCGACTGCAGACCATCAGCGATTCCATGCGCAGCAACAAGCAGGTGTTCTCGCAGTTGCCCCGGTTCCAGGCGCTGGCGCTGTCCGCGGCCAACACGTCCGCCCTGGCGCTGGCGGCGGTGCCGGGCTGGGTGGCGTCGACGTCGCCGCCGTTCAACATCATCATCTCGAACGTGCCCGGGCCCACCCAGCCGATCTACTACGGGGGCGCCCGGCTCGACGGCAACTACCCTCTGTCGATCGCGCTGGACGGGCAGGCGCTGAACATCACCCTGGCCAACAACGCCGGCAATCTGGACTTCGGACTGGTCGGCTGCCGGCGCAGCGTGCCGCACCTGCAGCGCCTGCTCGCGCACCTGGAGTCGTCGCTCAAGGACCTGGAACGTTCGGTCGGGTCCTGACCGAATGCCGAAGCGCAGTGCCGGTGTGCTGTTGTACCGCGTCCGTGACGGCGTCGTCGAAGTGCTGATCGCGCATCCGGGCGGCCCGTTCTGGGCGCGGAAGGACGACGGGGCCTGGTCGATTCCCAAGGGGGAATACGCGGAGGGGGAGGACCCCTGGGCCGCGGCGCAACGCGAATTCGCCGAGGAGCTCGGGCTTTCGGTACCACCCGGCGCCCGGCTGGATCTCGGTGAGCTGAAACAGTCTGGCGGCAAAGTGGTTTCCGCCTTCGCCGTCGGCGCTGACCTCGACGTCACCGACGCGCGCAGCAACACCTTCGAACTGGAGTGGCCGAAGGGTTCGGGCAGGTTGCGGGAGTATCCGGAAGTCGATCGGGTGGGCTGGTTTTCGGTGACCCAGGCGCGGGTCAAGCTGCTGAAGGGTCAACTCGGATTCCTGGATCGCCTGATGGCGGATCCGGCGTTGGCGGGACTGGCGGACGGCGCGTAGCGCTCTCCCCCGGTCCGCCGCCGGGACGGGCAGAATGGCCCCATGACGACCGCCCCTCCCGAGCAGGCCGAATCCCAGGGGCTGCTGCTGCAGCTGCTGGACCCAGCCGTCCGGGTCGACCCGTACCCGCTGTTCGCCCGTTTCCGCGAGCGCGGCGCCGTCCAGCTGGCCGACGGCAACCTGGCCGTCTTGTCGAGCTACCGCGACTGCGACGAGGCGCTGCGGCACCCGTCGTCGAGCAGCGATCGGCTCAAGTCGACGGCCGCCCGCCGCCAAATCGAGGCGCAGACGCGGGAACTGATCAAGGCCGGGGCGCGGGTGCCCGCGCCGATCCCGCCGGGTTTTCTGTTCCTCGATCCGCCGGATCACACCCGGTTGCGCAAGCTGGTCAGCAAGGCGTTCGCACCCAAGGTGATCAGCGCGCTGCGCCCCGAAATCGCCTCTCTCGTAGACGGATTGCTCGAGCGCATCGCCGAGCGAGGACGGTTCGAGGTGGTGCAGGACTTCGCCTATCCGCTTCCCGTGGCGGTCATTTGCCGCCTGCTCGGCGTTCCGCTCGAGGACGAGCCGCAGTTCGGCCGGGTGTCCGCGCTGCTGGCGCAATCACTCGATCCGTTCGTCGCCTTCACCGGAGCGCCGTCGGACAACCTGAAAGAACGGATGGACGCCGGAATCTGGTTGCGCGCATATCTGCACGGTCTGATCGAGCGGCGACGGTCGCGGCCGGGTGACGACCTGATGTCCGGGCTGATCGCGGTGGAGGAATCCGGCGACCAGCTGACGGAGGAGGAGATCGTCTCCACCTGTGTGCTGCTGCTGGTCGCAGGCCACGAGACCACGGTGAACCTGATCGGCAACGCCATTCTGGCCATGCTGCGCGAACCGGCCCAGTGGGCCGCCCTCGGCGCCGAGCCCGCCCGCGCCGCGGCCGTGATCGAGGAGACGCTGCGCTTCGACCCGCCGGTGCAGATGATCGCCCGGACGGCCGCCGCCGACATGACAATTGGCGGGACGGAAGTTCCCGCGGGCGACATCATGATGCTGTTGACGGCCGCCGCCCAGCGCGATCCGGCCGAGTTCGACCGGCCCGACGTCTTCGACCCCGACCGACCGGCGCTGCGGCACTTGGGGTTTGGCCGGGGAGCCCACTACTGCCTGGGCGCACCGCTGGCCCGACTGGAAGCCGGCGTCGCCCTGTCGGCGATCACGGCCCGCTTCCCGGCCGCGCGGCTGGACGGGGACCCGCACTACAAGACCAACGTCACGCTGCGCGGGTTGTCGCAACTTTGTGTCGCGGTCTAGTTCAGTCGCGTTCCCAGGGTGGGCGCTCGCCCATCTTCGTGTAGTACTTGGCGAGGTGGCTCTTGACCCGGTCGACGTCCGTCTTCGGCAGGTCGACGCCGCCGCGCGCACCATCCATGATGGCGCCCGCCGCCATCACCCCGCGCGGCACCGCCTTGAGGTCGCCACCGATGACATCGGCGATCAACAGCTTGTACGCGGTGAAGTTGCCCTTCTTTTCGCCGTCGAACCAGACGTGGGCGTCGCGGTACTTCTGATTCGGCGCGTCCTCGGCCCCGGCCCACTTGCGGACCCGCTTTTCGGCGGCGTCACCGTCCCACTTGCGGTCGCGATCGGCCAACGGCAGGTCCTGGAAAGCTGTCACGGACATGTACGTTCGCGTGCCCGCCGACGGCGGGTGTTAAACGTGCGGGTCGTGTTCGCATCCCGGTGCGACGGATGGCCGATGATGGAGGTGTTCGCGTCACTACTCGCCGGGGCAAGGTATGCCACAACCGATCGATCGCGCGGCCATCGCCGCCGAACTCGAGCGGGTGCGCGTCGATTTCCGGCACCTGATCCAGCTTGCCGACGACCAGGATTGGACCAAAGCAACAAAGGGCACCAGGTGGAGCAATGAGGAGCTGCTGTTTCATATGGTGTTCGGATACATGGTGGTGCAGCGCCTGCTCCTGCTGGTCCGCGTGTTCGGCCGGCTCCCCGATTCGCTTAGCCGCGGTTACGCACGCCTCCTGAATTCGGTGACGCCCGCGTTCGACAAGATCAACTTCTACGGATCGCGTTTTGCTGCCCGCGTCTACAACCGAAAGCGGATGGCCGCCAAGTTGGACCGGGTGATCGATTCGCTGCAACGTTCGTTACATCGGGCACCGGAGGACGCCCTGCGGCGCGGCATGCACTTTCCCGGCAAATGGGATCCCTACTTTCACGACTACATGACGCTGGCGGACGTATACCGCTACCCCGGTCATCACTATGACCATCATCGGCGGCAGCTGACGCTGACGAAACTGGTCTAGAGCCGGGGCGGCACCGTCCCGAATTTCCGGTAGTAAACGACGTCGAAGAAGCGGTAGCGTCGTTGGTGCAGGCTGGGTGTCGACGGTATTCGTGACGGGAGACAACCATGAAGCGTGGCGTCGTCGGAGGATTGGCCGCCCTGCTGGTGGCCGCCGGGTCGATCACCTCGGCGCCGCCGGCGAGCGCCGGCTGCCTGTACGGGGGGCCCGTTCTGAGCAAGTGCGATGGACCCGTTCAGCCGGACGGCAGCTGGCAACGGTGCGTCGCGGTTACCCGCTTGGTTCCCAACGGCGCCAGCTCGTACCTGGTGCCCGATAAGCGTTGCGATGTAATGGGTCCCGACCAGCGCCCCGCGGATCTGGCCTTCGCCGACCCGCCGAATCACATCGACGGCTAAGCGAACACCTGGTTCCTGGCAATCCAGTCATCGATCACCCCCATGGTGGCGGGCAGCGCCGCGCCCGAAAACACCATGTGGTCGGAAGCGGGTATCTCGACCGACGAACCGCGTTGATACCGGGCCGCGGTCCGGCGCACGACTCCGGCTGGCACGATGCGATCGCACTCGCCCCCTATCACCATCACCGGACCGGTGACCGTCGCGAAATCGACGACGGTGGCCTTGGAACGCTTTGTCACCGCCACGGCCATCTCGCAAAACGCTCGCCCGGATTCGCAAACCAAGCCGTCATATATCTCGCGGGCGACGACGTCGGTCTGGGTGTTGGCGATCCATTGCCGACACCGCTCCAGTGGCGGGGGATATATCGGCTTGGACCAGGGGCGCGCCCGCAACAACGACGGCAGCGACATGCGCACGTTCGTCGGAGTCGTGCCAAGGATTCCCGCAACCGAGGCGGGACATGCCGCCACCAGCCCGGCGTGGCGCGTGCGCGCCGCTACCACCTGCGCCAGTAGGCCGCCCATCGAATGACCGATGAGAAGCGGTGGGGAGTCCAGCGAATTGACGAAGGACACCAAGTCGTCGGTGTAGTCGCGAAGGCTCAGCGACGCGATCTGTTCGGCGCCCTCGTGCAAGGGCAGCTCGTGATGGCGCAGGGTCGGTGTGTGGGCCCGGTAGCCTAATTCTTCGAACGCGGTGCGGGCAGGGGTCAGCTGCTCACCCCTGCTCCACGCGCCGTGGATGAGAACGACGTGCTTCGTGCCGGGCATGAAGCCAAGAATGACAGTCGAACCGCCCGACGGTGGCGCATTGGCGCGACGAGTGAGCCCGCTAGCCCGCTCCCAGGCCGGGCACGATGTCGCCGAGGCTGAAGGTGACCGGCTGTTCGAGCTGTTCGTATGTGCAGGAGCGGGGCTCGCGGTCGGGGCGCCACCGGTTGAACTGCGCGGTATGCCGAAAGCGCCGGCCTTCCATGTGGTCGTAGCGAACCTCGACCACGCGCTCGGGTCGCAGCGGCACGAACGAAAGGTCCTTCCCGGCGTTCCAGCGGGAGAATTCGTTCTTGCGCGGCGTTCGTTCACCCGCTTCGTGGGCGGCCCAATTCCACGGATGCCCGTCGAAATCGGTGACCAGCGGCTGCAATTCGGTGAACAGGCGCCTTCGCTCGGCCATCGGGAAGGCGCCGATCACCCCGACGGAGGCGAGCTGGCCGTCGTCTTGGTAGAGCCCGAGCAGCAGCGAGCCGATCGCGTCGCCGCCTGACTTGTGCACGCGATAACCGGCGACCACGCAGTCGGCGGTGCGCTCGTGCTTGATCTTGAACATGACCCGCTTGTCGGGCTGGTAGGTCACCGTCAGCGGCTTGGCGACGACACCGTCGAGGCCGGCGCCCTCGAATTCGTCGAACCAACGCTGCGCGAGCTCGATGTCGGTGGTGGCCGGCGTGACATGGATCGACGGGCCCGAGCCCGCCAACGCATCGACGAGTGCGGCGCGCCGCTCGGTGAACGGTCGCCGCGTGTAATCGTCGTCCCCCAGGGCGAGTAAGTCGAACGCGATGAACGACGCGGGCGTCGCCTCGGCGAGCATGCGCACCCGCGAATCCGCCGGGTGGATCCGCTGTTGTAGGGCCTCGAAATCCAGGCCGTGGTCGGTGGCGATGACGATCTCCCCGTCGATGACGCAGCGCTGGGGCAGCTCAGCCCGCGCCGCGGCAACCAGCTCGGGGAAATAGCGCGTCATCGGCCGCTCGTTGCGACTGCCCAGCTCCACTTCGTCGCGATCACGGAAACAGATGGACCTGAATCCGTCCCATTTGGGTTCGTACGACGCTTCCGGCGGGATCGACCGCACCGACTTGGCCAGCATTGGCGACACCGGGGGCATGACAGGTAAGTCCATAGCCCGATTGTGCTGGAATCGTTGGTATGGCAGCTGCAGAGGAGCTCGACGTCGACGGTGTTGCGGTGCGCCTGACCAACCCGGACAAGGTCTATTTCCCCAAGTTGGGCGCAAAAGGGACCAAGCGACGGCTAGTCGAGTACTACCTCGCGGTCGCGGGCGGCCCGATGCTGGACGCGCTGCGCGACCGGCCGACCCATTTGCAGCGCTTCCCCGACGGCGTCGACGGCGAGGAGATCTACCAGAAGCGGATTCCGCAGCATCATCCCGACTATCTACAGACCTGCCGGGTCACCTTCCCCTCGGGACGCACCGCCGACGCGCTGAAGGTGACGCACCCGTCGGCCATCGTGTGGGCGGCACAAATGGGCACCGTCACGTTGCACCCGTGGCAGGTTCGCTGCCCGGACACCGACCATCCCGACGAATTGCGCATCGATCTGGATCCGCAACCCGGCGTCGGCTTCGAGCAGGCGCGCACGGTCGCGGTGGACGTGTTGCGACCGCTGCTCGACGAGCTCGGCCTGGTGGGGTACGCCAAGACATCGGGCGGCCGCGGCATCCATGTCTTTCTGCGGATCGCGACCGACTGGGATTTCATCGAGGTGCGCCGCGCCGGCATCGCCCTGGCCCGCGAGGTAGAGCGGCGCGCGCCCGAGGCCGTCACCACGTCGTGGTGGAAAGAAGAGCGTGGCGAGCGCATCTTCATCGACTTCAATCAGAACGCCCGGGACCGCACGATGGCGTCGGCATACTCGGTGCGGCGCACCCCGATCGCGACGGTATCGACGCCGCTGACGTGGGACGAGCTGGCCGGGGCCGAACCGGACGACTACACCATGGCGACGGTTCCCGACCTGGTGAAGGGCCGCGAGGATCCTTGGGCGGCAATGGATGACGTGGCGCAGTCGATCGCGCCGTTGCTGGAGATGGCCCAGGCGGACGAAGAGCGCGGCCTTGGCGACCTGCCCTATCCACCGAACTACCCGAAGATGCCGGGTGAACCCAAACGCGTTCAGCCCAGCCGGGATACGGACCTCAAGGGAGACAAGGCCACGTGAGATCGTCGCTGTCCGGCCGCCGATGACCCGGCGTTATGGGGCCACAGAAACCGTTGTGGCACAGGCGTTCTGGGCGGCCCCCTAGCCGAGAGAGCCGTACGCTACTGGCACGTCATGCAACCGCGTTGCAATCAGCAGGCCAAATCGTGAGCCGTACCGAGTAGGACGTGCCAGTAGCGCAACCCCGAAAACCGGAGGCGCTCCTACGGCACGCAGACAGCAGGCGGTAGGCATTCGATGGTGACGGGGAAAGTGCAGCCCGACGCCCCCAAAGCGGTGGCGGCCAGGACTAGTCCGAGGACAACTTTGTACTTCAAACGAGACATGCCCACTCCGTTCGTCGAGAAGAAATGTTTCGCCCGAGGAGCGTTATGTTACGTGAGTGCAATGCGGAATACCATGTGATTCAGCAAAATTGCGCCGGTTTACGTTATCGCCTTGGCCGTAGCCGGCTGGCTCCGCCGAGCCGCACAGAAGGCCGCCCTAAGCGCGATTTGCATTCATCCCGGAATATCTTCCGCGCGCGCGTTGGGCGCGATAGTATGGAACGGCGCACGAACGGACCTGCATTTCTGACAATGCAGGGCGATGCGAAATGTGCTCGGGGGAAACGATATTCGGGCCAGCCGCTTAGAAAGCGGCTGATACTCGCCTCTCCCGATTTTGTCATGGCCATTGCGAGCCCGTCTGCTGGGCGCGTAGCCTTTGCTGAGGAGCAACTCGAACGCGCCGCGGGATCCGCTCGTGCCAGCTCCGAACCGCGATGCGCGAACTGCCAACACCTTGAATGCATTTCGGACCGCCGGGCCATTCTGCACGCGTGATTATCGGGTTCCAAACCTGGTCAACCCGGCCTAGAAAGTAAGCTTCGTTGTCATGTCGGTGGCTCCTCGTGCATGGCTCGCGGCCGCCGTCGTCATGCTGCTGACGGTGGCGGGCGTCGCCACCGCGGCGGCCACTCCCGCTGAGCCGCCCGGCGACGGTCCGGAGGGAAGGCTGATCGGCTGGGACACCTACCGCCGGCTGGACCGGCTACCGTATCTGCGCACCGACACCCAGGCCCTCCAGCTGTCCAGCTTCGATCGCAGCGGCGGTGATTTCGACCTCTCCACGGGAAATCGCAACGGGACCGGGGGGTGCCTGGCGTCCGGCGGCGCCGGCTGTGTCGTCGCGGAGGATCACGGTGCGGGCGAGGTGGATTCGATCTGGTTCACCCGCGACGGCGGCGACGTGACCCGAATCGGGAACATCCGCATCGAATTGGATGGACGGACGGTGATCGACGCCCCCTTGCAGTCCGTGGTCGACGGGGCGCTGGGCGCACCGTTCGAATGGCCGCTGGTGGCCAACGCGGCGCAGTCGCCGGGCGGGGTGTACATCAAGGTTCCGATGCCCTACCGGCTTTCGATGCGGATCAGCGTGGCAGCGCATCTGGAGTACTACCACGTCGACTATCGCCAATTCTCCTCGGCCGAGGGCATCTCCACCTTCTCCCTCGCCGACCCCGCGCTGGACGTCCTAGCCACACTGCGCGCCGCGGGCACCGCTGACCCCAAACCGGCGGCGCCCGCGGCGGTTCACGACGATCGCGCCGTCGAGATTCCCGCCGGGGGCGGGGTGAGTATCGCGGAACCGACCGGCCCGGGCAGCATCTCGGAGCTACGCGTGCGACTGCCCCAACCGGCGGATCAACTCCTCGGCGGCCTGCGGCTGCAGCTGGATTTCGACGGGCGGACCATGGTCGACTCCCCCCTCGGGGAGTTCTTCGGCGCCGGATTGGGCACCGACACCGTGCGGGCGCTGATGTTCGCCGCGATCCCGCAAACCGGCGGACCGTTGTTGTTGTCCGCGTGGTGGCCCATGCCGTTCGCTCATGACGCCCGCATCTCGCTGGTGAACACCACCGGCGAACCCGTGGCGGGCATCGACACCGCGGTGACGTCCACTCCCGACGCCCAGTGGGCGTCCGCGCTGGCGAGCGGGCGGGCGGGGTATTTCACCGCCCGCTCGCACGCCGCGCCGACAATGCCGGGCCAGGATTGGCTGTTCGCCGACGAACCGGGCCACGGCAAGTTCGTCGGCGTCAGCCACACCATCCGGGGATCCCGGATCAAGACCGCGTTCAGCGACGGTGCCCCTTACTTTCTCGAAGGCGCCGAGCGGGTGTACACCGACGGCGCCGCGTCGCCCCAGTGGTATGGCACCGGCACCGAAGACCTCTACGAGGGCGGCTGGTATTTCAAGGACGGCACCCGCTTCAGCGACCCGCTCACCGGCCAGCCCGATCGGCGCACGGCGACCGACGGCTGCGCGGATTACTGCGTTGCCGTCTACCGGCTGATGCTTGCCGACGCCGTCGATTACCGTTCTGCGATCCGTTTCGGCATCGAGCACGGCAAGCGCAACATGGTGCAACCGGACTACAGCTCAACCGCTTTCCTCTATACGCAACCCAACGACACTCTCGCTCAGGGCGACGACGTCCGTCCCGGTGACGCGGTCAGTCGACTTCTGCACGGCTACACCGACGCCGACGACACGGACCAGCTTTTGGTCAGCGACTACGAGGGCGCCGACGACACGCATCCGATCGTCGGGTCGGTCCGCGCCACCAACGCGCCGATCACGTTCCACCTGGAAACCGACCCGGACAACCGAGGTGTCCTGCTGCGTCGCACCTCGGATCAAGCCGATGGTTTCCAATCGGCGGACGTCGCCATCGACGGCGTCCCCGTCGGCAACTGGTTACAGCCGCGCGCCAACAACTTTCACCGCTGGCTCGACGACACGTACCTCTTGCCGCAATCGGTGACCGCGGGGAAAGCGCAGCTGACAATCACTTTGACGCCGGTGCCCGGCTCTCCGCCCTGGACGGCGAGCCGCTACCAGGTCGAGACGATCACGCAGCGGTAGAACGCATCACCCGACTGGCCAGGAGCGTGGCGATCAGCACCCCGGTCAGCCCGGCGGCGGGCGCCACCGACGACGACCAGCCCGACAGAACGAAATAGCCGAAGGCGGCGCCAACGACGAGCAACGCCGCATGCACGGGCGTCCAGCGCGCGATCGAGGGCAAGCGGAGCGACAAGCCCATGCCGAGGAGAAGCGCCAGCACGTGACCGAACGCCGTGAAGTCCGCGTCGGCCGTTGCCACCAATGCGATGCCGAGCCACCAACCGATCCAGGCCGGCCGCCAGCGCAACGGAATCGACGTGGTCAGGGCGCCGAGCACGCATACCGCGCCGTAGCTGATCCCGACGTCGGTGGCGCGCGCCACCGAGAACGGCAGCCATCCCGTCTCCACCGCGGCGACCAGACCCACCGCGACGATCGCGGTGGCGCCGATGTGCCCGACCGCGAACGTGATCAGCAAACCCCTTCCGCGCCAGATGAGTTCGCCCAGCGCCAGCAAGCACACCAGCCCCGGAAGCCATAGGTATACGTCGCCGCCGTCGCTGACGAACGCGCTACCCACCAAGGAACCCAAGTGGCCGTGCGCCAGGTTATGCAGGTTGGTGCTCATTTCCCGGACCACAGCGGCGCGCGTGTGGGCACCCAGTGCCGTCAGGGTGACCGAGACCGCCAGCAGCAGCACGGTGTACGCCGCCGTCACCCGCAATCGGTCGGCGCGGGGACGAACCTCCGTGCCGGACAGCATCATTGACCGGTCCAGCCGCGATCGCGGGCCAGCAGGTCGGCCACCGTTTCCCGGCGGACCAGTTCGCGAGGCGAGCCACCGGAGACCGCGACCAGCGGCGGGCGGCCGAGCAGACTGCGGCTGGATTCCGTCGAATGTTGATAGGCGCCGGTGCAGGCGACCGCCAGCAGGTCTCCCGGCCGGATGTCGGCGGGCAACTCGATGCCGCGGGCGATCTCGTCGCCGACACCATGCCGGCCCACCACGGTGACCGGTGCGGTCGCGGTCGGGCGGTGGCGATTTGCCAGCGCCACCGTGTATTTCACACCTCGGCTTGCCGCTTGGGGCATGTCGCCCGTGCCGCCGTCCACCGCGACGAACGTGTGCCCGCCGGGCTGGCGCTTGACGGCGATGACCCGGCACAGGGTGATTCCGGCGCGCGCGGCGATCGCCCGGCCCGGCTCGATCACGATCTTCGGGCGCGGAAAGTCGTGCTCCGCGCAGGCGGAATCAAGCGCCTCGTCGATGGTGGACCCGAGCGACCGCAGGTTTAGCTCCGCGTCGCCGGACAGGTAGGGGATCGCGTGCCCGCCACCGAGGTTGAGTTCGCTGAGCACCACGCGATGACGGTCGCGGACCTCGGCCATCAGGCCGATCGTCTGCCGGATTGCGTCGCCATAGACCGCGGGGTCGGTGAGCTGCGAGCCGAGCCGGAATTGGAGCCCCACCAGGTCCAGCCACGGCTGATCCAGCACACGCCGAAGCGCACCGGCCGCCTGGCCCCCCGATAGCGCGAAGCCGAATTTCTGGTCCATGGCCCCGACGTCGGGGATGACCCCCAACAGGACGCGCTGCGGATGACGCACCCGGCAGGCGAGCAGCGAGACCTCGCTCGGTGTGTCGATGACGATCCGCCCGACGCCGGCCGCGACCGCGTCGTACAACTCGGCCGCCGTGATCACGCCGTCCAGGACGATGCGCGACGGCGGGACGTCGGCGGCCAGCGCGGTGGCCAGCTCGCCGGCCGAGCAGACGTTCACGCCGGCCCCTTCGTCCGCGGCCCACCGGGCCACGTCCACGCTCAACAAGGCCTTGGCGGCGTAGATCAGCTCGGCGTCGGGGAGCGTGGCGCGATAGCAGCGGATGCGGGCCCGGAAATCCTCCTCGTCCACCACGTAGGTGGGGGTGCCGAACTCGGCGGCGATGTCGTCGGCGGCCACGTCGCCCACACAGAGCCGGCCCAGGTCGTCGACGTAGGCGCTCAGCGGCCAGATCGCACGATCGAGGTGCGGGTTCTGCCCGTGCCTCAGCGATGGCAGCAGCTCGAAGAGCGTCATGCCTCCACGGTGCCGGGCCGATCGCGGGCGTGCCGCGTTCTTAACGAAGCTTTCACACCCGGGCCGCAAATCTTCACAGGTTTGGAACACGGGGCGCGATCGAGGCGCTTCGCGGCGGCGTCTTGACTAGCTCCTCTCCGCGCTGCTAGACATGGGTGCGCCGGGAAATTGGGCGATCGCCCAAATTGGCTGCGCATGGAGGTGGCGATGGGCCGGATGGATGGCAAGGTCGCATTCGTGACCGGTGCCGCGCGCGGGCAGGGCAGGAGTCACGCCGTTCGCCTGGCGCGGGAGGGCGCCGACATCATCGCCGTCGACATCTGCCGCAAGTTCGAGGCGTCACCCGCGGACGGCGCCACACCCGAAGACCTCGACGAGACCGCCGGCTTGGTCAAGGACGCCGGCGGCCGCGTCGTCACCGCCGAAGTGGACGTGCGCGATTTCGACGCATTGCGGGCCGCCGTCGACGGCGGCGTCGAACAGTTGGGGCGACTGGATGTCATCGTCGCCAACGCCGGCATCGGGACGACCGCGGGAAAGCTGCACAAGACCGATGAGGCGCTGTGGCAGGAGATGATCGACGTCAACCTCAGCGGCGTGTGGAAGACGGTAAAGGCCGGCGTCCCACACATCCTCAGCGGTGACCGCGGCGGCTCGGTAATCCTGACGTCGTCGGTGGCCGGGTTCAAGGCCTATCCGCACGTCGGCCACTACGTCGCGGCCAAGCACGGCGTGATCGGCCTGATGCGTTCCTTCGCAGTCGAATTGGGCCCACGAATGATCAGGGTCAACGCCGTCCTCCCGACCCACGTGAACTCGCCGCTGCTGATGAACGAGGCCACGTACCGCGCGTTCAGGCCGGAATTGGAAAACCCCGGACCCGAAGACCTCGCGCCGGTGTGCCAGAGCTTCCACTACCTGCCCATTCCCTGGGTGACGCCCGAGGACATCAGTAACGCCGTGCTGTTCCTGGCCTCCGACGAAGCCCGCTACATCACCGGCGTCGCGCTCCCGGTGGACGCCGGCAGCTGCCTGAAATAGAGGAAACCATGACCGTCGCCAACGATACCGATGTCTACTACGACCCCTATGACACCGGCATCATCGCCGACCCGTACCCGACCTACGCGCGGCTGCGCGAAGAGGCGCCCATCTACTACAACGAGCGCTACGACTTCTGGGCGCTGTCAAGGCATTCCGATGTCGATCGGGCGCTGGCCAACTGGGAGACGTTCTCCAACAGGCGCAGCGACATCCTCGAGCTCATCCAGTCGAAGTTCGACATGCCCGGCGGGGTGATGATGTTCCAGGATCCGCCCGAGCACACCAGGCTGCGCGGCCTGATGTCTCGCGTGTTCACCCCGCGCCGCATGGCCGAACTGGAAGACCAGATCCGGCGGTACTGCGTGCGGTGCCTGGATCCGCTCGTCGGGTCCGAGTCATTCGACATCATCGCCGAGCTCGCCTCCATGATGCCGATGCGGGTGATCGGCATGCTGTTGGGAATCCCGGAGTCCGAACAGGTCTCGGTGCGCGACGCCAACGACGCCAACCTGCGCACCAAGCCGGGGGCACCGATGAAGGTCGCCGACGCCGACGCGATCGCCGACGGCCGGATCTACGCCGACTATGTCGAGTGGCGGTCCAAGAACCCCTCCGACGACTTGATGACCACACTGCTCAACGTCGAGTTCGACGACGAGAACGGGGTGCACCGAAAGCTGACCCGCAAGGAGGTGCTGCACTACACGCAGGTGGTGGCCGGGGCGGGTAACGAGACGACCGGCCGGCTGATCGGCTGGTTGGCCAAGGTGCTCGCCGAGCATCCCGACCAGCGCCGAGCCGTCTACGAGGACAGGTCGCTGTTGACCCGGACCGTCGACGAGACGCTGCGATTCGAACCGACGGGTCCGCATGTCGCCCGTTGGATGGCAAAGGATTTCGAGTGCTACGGCACGACGGTTCCGGCCGGCAGCGCCATGCTGCTGCTGTTCGGCGCCGCCAATCGCGATCACCGCCGCTACACCGATCCCGACACCTACGACATCCGTCGCGACAACATCTCGCACATCACCTTCGGCAAGGGCGTGCACTACTGCCTCGGCGCCAACCTCGCTCGCCTGGAGGGCCGTGTGGCGCTGGATGAGATCCTCAACCGCTGGCCCGAGTGGGGGATCGACTACGACACGGCGCAATTGGCGTCGACCTCAACCGTGCGGGGCTGGGAACGGCTGCGAGTCGTGTTGCCCTGAAACGGGTTAACCCGGCCTTTCGAATCGGTCGATGACCCGGTTCACCAGCGCGACGGCCTCGAGGTGGCCGGTCGTGGCGCCCAGCGCCTGCTCCAGGATCAGCATGCGACCGACGGCGGCGATGATGACCGCGATGCCGGCAGGCGGGAAATCGGCCGTGTCCAGATCCTGTTCGCGGACGATGGAATCGAGCGCGGCGGTCTGCATCTCGCGCCACCGCTGGAACCACGCCGCGATCTCGGCCCTGATCTCCTTGCGATGATTGGCCAGTCCCATGAATTCCAGCAGCAGGCGGGTGTCCTTCGGCTCGATGAGCGTGCCCCAGAAGGCGTGCAGGGGGTGGTCCGAATCCAGCGCCCGTTGTTGGCGGTCCAAGTACGCGGCGGCGCCGCGCCGGAACACGTCGAGGTACAGCTCGTCCATGGTGGGGAAGTAGTAATGCACCAGGGCCGGTTTCACGCCGGCCTTTGCCGCCACCCGGCGCGAAGTCGCCGCCGCATAGCCCTCGTCGACCATGATCTGGATCGTTGCGTCGATGAGCAAGTCGCGGGTCGTCGAGTCCCTGGCCACCACCGGACCCTAAATTGGCCGGTCACCGGGAATCAACAACGCCCATGATTAGAAGATGCAGCGCCGGGGAACAGTTTGACCGAACATTTCAGAAAGTGAAGGATCACAGCGTGGCCGCCAGCTTCCGGGACATCATCCAGTCCAAGTACCTGCTCCTGACGACGTTCACCAAAGACGGCCGCCCAAAACCGACCGCGATCTGGGGTGTGCCAGAAGGCGACAAGCTTCTGGTCATCACCGACGACGGCTCGTGGAAGGTCAAACGGATCAACAACACGCCGCGGGTGACGATCGCCAGGAGCGGATCACTGGGCAAACCGAAGAGCGAGCCGGTCGAGGGCATCGCCCGGGTGCTGCCGAAGTCGGAGACCCGGCGGGTCTACAACGCCGTGCTCAAGCGGTACTGGTATCACGCCTGGTGGTTCTACGCGCACTCGATCGTTCGTGGTGGCATCGACAAGGTGCACGTCGGGCTGGAGATCAGCCCGGCCGCTTAGCGTCGCTCTTCGGGTCGATCAAAATCTTGGCGTGCGCCTCGGGGTCGGCGAGCGCATCGAACGCGGCGGCGACGCCGTCCAACCCGACCGTGCCCGTGATCAGCGGCGCCACGTCGACCTTGCCGTCGGCCAGCATGTGCAGGGTGTCGCGGAACTCGAGCGGCGTGTAGCCGAGCACGAACCGCAGGTCGATTTCTTTGTTGATCGCCATGGCCGGCCGGATGTGGTCGGCGCCCATGCAAACACCGACGACGACCACGCGCGAGAACAGCGGCGCGCGGGCGATGATGTCGTCGATGATGCCGGGCACGCCGACGCATTCGAAGACGACGGGGTGCTTGGGCGTCGCGGCGCCCGCAGCGTCGGCGGCGCGCCACAGGTGCCACCACGGCAGGCGCAGGCGCTGCAGCTTCTCGATCGTCCCGACCGCGAGGTCGAACGCCTCCAGGATGCCGTGCAGGTGTTTGCGTCCCGCCTCCGTCGCATAGGGCGAGTCCTGCGCGGGGTCGACGACGATATCGGCCCCGCACGCGGTGGCCAGGGCGCGGCGGCCGGGTGAGAAGTCACTGGCGATGACTGCGCGCACACCGTGCGACTTGAGCATGCAGATCACCGCGAGACCGATTGGCCCGCAACCGATGACGATCGCGACGTCGCGTTTGCTCACCTCGCCGCGCCGGACGGCGTGCCACCCGACGGCCATCGGTTCGGTCAGCGCGGCGATCGCCGGCGACAACCCGTTGGGCATGGCGAAGGTCAGCGACCGCTCGACGAGCAACTGCTCGGCGTAGGCGCCGGGCGCCATCGTCGAGAGCCCGATCCCGTGCACCTCCTTGCCGCGGCGCAGCAGCGGCAGGGCGACCACGGGCGTGCCGGGACGCGGGGCCTTGCGGGTGCCGGGGCCGTAATCGAGCACCTCGCCGCAGAATTCGTGGCCGAACACGACCTGCTGGTCCGACCGCATGAACGCGTCGTAACCGGACTCGGCCATCACGTCGGCGAGCTCGTCGCAGTGGCGGCGGGCGTGCAGGTCCGATCCGCAGATGCCACACCGCAGGACCTCGAGCAGCAGCTGGCCCTTGGCCGGAATCGGGGCTGGGAGGTCGGCGACGTCCAGCCGCGCGTTGGTGCAAGTCACGCTCTTCATCGGTCGGACCTCCTCACGCGGAGCGCGCCCTACGTCGCGGCCGCGCGGTAGGCCGCCAGGGTGTCCGCGACGGTTTCCTGCGGATCCCGGTACTTGATGCCGAGCTCGCGTTCGCTGGGCGAATCATCGGACGCCGGCATTTGCGTGTAGTACTGCATCCCGGCCCAGGTGAAGGGCGTCTCGAACGGCAGGAAGCGATTGGCGCGGTCCAGCACCGCGCCGGCGACGCGCAGCGCGGTGTCGGGGATGGGCACCGACAGCATGGGCGTGCCGGCGACCTCGCCGAGCAGCGTCGCCAACTCGGCCGCCGGGACCCGGTGGCCGCCGGCGGTGTAGCGGCGCGGCCCGCGGCCGGGCTCCAGCAGCGCCGCGTGCAGCGCGGCCAAATCGCGGACGTCGACGATCAACCAGGCGGCGCTTCGCCCCGGGATCGCGTGCATCTGCACGGCCGCCTTGACGCCCTCGCCGGCCTCACCGAACTGGTCGCCGACGGGCGGGCCGAGGACCATGCCGGGATAGGTGATGTTCACCGGCGCGCCGGCGTCCTGCAGCCCGCGGGCGTAGATCTCGACCTGCGCCTTGGAAGTTCCGTAGCCGTCGGCCCCGCCGACCACCGGCAGATCCGCCGTCAGCGTTTCCAGGTTCGGGTGGAACAGCGCCGTGAAGCTGGACACGTGAACGATCGGATCCAGTCCCAGCTCGACCGACTGGCCGAGGACGTTCTGGGCGCCCTGCATGTTGGTGGTGAGCATCTGCGTCGTCTGGCGCGGGTCGGTGGCCACCAACGCGGCGCTGTGCACGACGGCATCGCAGCCATCCAGCGCCTTGCGCACCGCCATGCGGTCGGTGATATCGGCGACGGCGAAGTCGGACACGTCCACGCCCAGCTTCGCCACGGATGTCTCCAGCTTGGCGGGGGTGCGCACCAGAAACCGGATGTCGTGCCCCGCATCGGCCACGGCCTTGGCCGTCCAGCCGCCGACGAACCCCGTGCCGCCTGTGATCAAAACGCGCATGGTGCGATCTTTGCAGGGCCGTCCGGCCTACAGATGACTGGAGGCGAAGTTGGCGGCCTGGTTGGTCATCCCGTTGGCCCCGTAGGAAACGTGCGCGGCGAAATCGTTACCGTTGCCGCTGCCGCACACGGGGTCGCCCTGGGCGCACAGCTCCAAGGTCTTGGGCTGATAGAGCGGGCCGATGGACAGCGGCGGTGCGTGATACTTCTGCAGGAAGTCGCCCGACGGCGTCCCGAAAAGGGTGACGGCGGCGACGTGGTTCGCTACGTCCGGAGGCATGGGCGCGGGCACCGCCGACGCCGGCACGCCGGGCGGGACCGCCGCCGACGTGACGTAGCCGGCCAGGGCCGCGCCCTGCGAGTATCCGCCGAGGACCTCGCGGGTGTTGGGGCAATTCTTGGCCGTCGCTTCGATGTGCGAGCTGGCATCGCGAATGCCGTCGACGACGGTCGCCGGGAAGCTCGGATTCGAAAAGTCCGTGCTGGCAGGGTAATTGACCGCGTACACGCCGAGCGAGCGGGACCCGAGCTGCGAACGCAGCGCGTCCACGAACGACCCGCCGATCCCGCCGACGCCGGGCGGCTCGCCCGACCCCCGGGCGAAGACGACCTCGACATCAGGGCAGGGTTCCGCCGACGCCGACGGGGAGGGAGCGCTCGACACCAGCGCACCGGCCACCAGGGCCGCCAACCCGGCGAGCACCGGCAGCCGGCGCCGCGCGGGGTGACCACTCACTTCTTGAACGCGTCCTTCACCTTTTCGCCGGCGTCCTTCAGGCTCGACTTGGCCTGATCCGCCCGACCCTCGTCCCTGGTCTCGTGGTCGCCGGTCGCCTTGCCGATGGCCTCCTTGGCCCGGCCACCAAGGTCCTCGATCTTGTTCTTCAGCTTGTCCTCGTTACTCATGCCGCTCTGGCTACCCCGCTAGGGGAGCTATTGAAACCCCACCCTGCCATCATGGACTTCGTGAGCACCGCGATCGTGGTGGCAATAGTGGTGGTGCTGATGCTGCTCGGCATCGGCATCGTGGTCAATCAACTGCTCCGGTTGCGCAATTATCTCGGGGATTCGCCCACGCCGCCGCCCGAGCCTCCCGACCCCCCGGCCCCGCCCGCGTAGCGCCGCGATGCCAAAACGTCCGCAGTGCCAGAGGGCGGACTGATAGCTTCGTCTCGTGGTAGCGGGGCGTCGGGGCGCCGTGAAACCGTCGGCCCTTCTGGTCGCCGACGATGGCCTGCCGCGCGGAGTCTCCGGCGCGGCCGACCCCCGTTTCGCGAACGTCGTCAGGCTGTTCGGGCAGCTGTTTCCCGGCCGCCGATTCGGCGGCGGGGCGCTGAGCGTGTACATCGACGGCGTGCCCGTCGTCGATGTCTGGACCGGATGGTCGGATCGGGCCGGTACCCAGCCCTGGACCGCCGACACCGGCGCCATGGTGTTCTCGGCGACCAAGGGGGTCGCGTCGACGGTGATCCATCGGCTGGCCGACCGCGGCCTGCTGTCCTATGACGAGCCCGTCGCCGAATACTGGCCCGAGTTCGCCGCCAACGGCAAGGCGGAGATCACCGTTCGCGACGTACTGCGGCACCGCTCCGGGCTGTCACACCTGCGGGGTGTGACCAAGGAGCAGTTGATGGACCACGTCCTGATGGAAGAGCGCCTCGCCGCCGCGTCGGTCGACCATCTGCGTGGCGTGCAGGCCTATCACGCGCTGACCTACGGCTGGCTGCTGTCCGGTCTGGCCCGGGCGGTGACGGGCAAGGGCATGCGCGAACTGATTCGCCAGGAAGTCGCGCGCCCCCTCGACACCGACGGCCTACACCTCGGCCGCCCCCCGGAGGGCTCGCCCACCAAGCCGGCGGAGATCCTCATCCCGCAGGGCAGGCTGCGGGCCCCGGTGTTCAACTTCATCGCCCCCAAGATGGCCGGCCTGCCGTTCTCGGGCGCGTTGGGCGCGATGTACTTCCCCGGCATCATCTCGCTGCTCAAGGGGGACACCCCCTTCCTCGACGGGGAGGTGCCCGCCGCCAACGGCGTGGTCACCGGCCGGGGGCTGGCGAAGATGTATGCCGTGCTGGCCAACGACGGCCGCATCGACGGCAAGAAGTATCTGTCCGAGGACCTCGCGCGTGGCCTGGCGGGCAGCGCCCGGCGGAAGTGGCCGGACGCAAACATGGTGGTGCCCATGCCGTTTCACCTGGGCTACCACGAATCACCGGTGCCCGGCTTGCTCCGCGGTTTCGGCCACGTCGGTCTCGGTGGAACGCTGGGCTGGTCCGACCCGGAAACCGGCAGCTCGTTCGGATTCGTGCATAACCGGTTGCTCACGCCCCTGCTCTTCGACATGGGATCCTTTGCGGGACTTGCCCGTCCGCTGCGCAACGCCATCCTGGCCGCCCGCGAACAGGGTCCGCTGCCGGTTCCGCAGCTCGGTGCCACCTACGCCAAGGCCGGCCGGCGCAAAGCGGCCCTATGAGTGTTTGACGCCGACGTGGGCGTTCCCGCGCGGCAGCGTCAACGGCAGGTCGGCGTAGGTGACGATGCCCGGCGCGGCGGCCACGACGGCGGGGATCGCGTTGATCGCGGGCATCGCGGTCATGATGTGGCCGAGGTCCATGAACTCCTCGATCGTGGTGGCCTCGAAGTACGGCGGCGGCAAGAAGCCGACCTTGGTGGTCACGGTCGGTTGCCCGTCGATCTGGATGACCCAGCCGTCCTGCTCGATCTTCCAGTCCGGCTCGAGCGTTTGGCCCTTGCGCCACCGCACGTTCAGGTCGATCAGGGTGGTGTCGCCGACGATTCCCTGCCAGCTGATGTAGACGCCGGCCACGCATCCGGCGGGGATGGTCCAGGACGCCATCTCGAGATCCGCCGTGGTCTGGGCGAACTCGGCCACGCAGCGCACCTCGTCGAGCTCCACGCCGAGCGCGTCGCCCACCAACCGGACCGCCTCGCCGAAGATCGCCGTTCCCTTCGCGGCCATCGCCGGTAGCTCGGGGTGGTCGATCGGCTGGCCGAAACCCACCGGTTTCTCGGTCTCCGGTGAGTCGTAGAACGTGGTGTCGGCGGCCTCGTTGACGGTGACCTTGTCGATCCGGTTGCACACCATCGCCGAGACGATGGCCAGCAGTTCGGCGAATCCCGGGCTGACGCCGGAACCGAAGATCGTGGACCCGCCCAACTCGGCGGCCTGCGCCAACTTATCGCGGCCGTTGCCCAGGTTGCCCCCGGTGATGAACGACGCGGTGGTGACCACGTTGACGCCGGCCGACAGGATGCGGACCAGCTCGTCGACGTCGATCCACATCGGGTTGTAGACCACGCAGTCGGGTTTCAGCGCCAGTAGCGCGTCGACGTCGTTGGTGGCCGCCACGCCAACGGGTGCGATCCCGACGAGCTCGCCGGCGTCGCGGCCGACCTTCTCCGCCGACCAGGCGTAGCAGCCCACCAGTTCATACGTGGGGTTGGCGACGATCGATTTCAGCGAACTCTTGCCGACGTTGCCGGTGTTCCACTGAACCACGCGATAGTTGTTTGGCACTCGCTCAGCATAGGGAATCGCGGGCCACGTTAATAGGCGGATTCGGCCGCCAGTATTTCGGCGAGGAAGGCGTCGTCGGCCGGCCGGTCCAGCCGCGCCCGCGCCCACCGGCGCACCCGCTCCCGGGTGTCGGCCGACTCCGTCGTCTCGGCCCCGACGAGCACCGACGTGACCGACCAGTCGTGGTCCCAGGCCGCCGATTCGGTGAGGGGGCGTTGTTCGGCGTCGATGAGTTGCAGGGTCGCGCGGCCGGCGGCGTCCAGGGCGCCGGCGCCGGAAAAGGCCCCGGAGCGCAGTCGCACCGCCACGCCGGTCGGCGCGTCCGGCCCGATGACGGCCGCACGCACCCGGGCGACCACCGCCGGTCCGGCCGCCTCTACCGTCCAGTCGACCGTGTCCTCACCGGCATCGAAGATCGCGGGCGGGACGCCGCCCCAGCTCACGGACGCGACACCGCGGGCGATCGGCGCCGCCGCGCGCGGGCCCGCGGCCGCGCCGGCCGCCAGCGCGTAGTCGTCTTGGCGCCCGCTCGGGACGGCCAGGGTCAGGCCCGAATCATAAAGGGCGGCAAAGAGTTCGGGCCATCCAGGGCCGTCCACCCCCACTTCGTCGGCCAGGTCGGCGCCCGCCCGCACCAAATCGGACGCGCGCGGGTCGCCGTCCGCCAGGTGCGCGGCCAGGGCCGCGGCGTGCGGCGCCAGCAAGCCTGCGACGTCCGAATCCAGGGTGTCGTCGGCGAAGTAGCCCTGCGCGCCTGCGGTGAGCAGCGCGACCTCGAGGTCCAGCAGCGCGCGGTCGAGCCCGGCGATGCCGTCCTGCCGGCTGGCGGGCCACCAGCGCCGCAGCCAGTGGCCCACGGCCAGCCTGCGTAACCGGCGCAGCGAGCCGGGCACGATGTCCACGCCCGCGAGGTCGATGCCGTGCGGCTGGTCCGCCGATTCCAGAGCGGAAACCAGGGCGACATGGCCGGATTCGCCGAGGATCCGCCAAAGCCAGTCCGCGCGGCCCAAATCGGTGAACGTGATGTGGGTTGCCGCATCGTGGTCGTCGGGCTCGTCCAGGGTCCACGACAACACGGCCCCGCTGACCTCCAGCACCGCCGCCAGCGGCGACGCCTCGCTGGCGGGGCCGGTGCTCCACAAACCCGAGTCGGCAACCAATCTCATCCGGCCACCTGCAATTCCAGCATCGCCTTGATGCGCTGCCGGTGGTCCAGGCTCACCGACCGCGCGACCCCCTCGAGCAGCGAGCGCACATCATCGACGTCGTCGCACGGTTCCTGCCACACGTCGCGCCCGTGCAGCCGCGCCCACAGGCGGCTCAGGTAGGGCTGGGCGTACGCGGCGAGGTCGTCGACCACCTGTCGCTGCCGCGGATGGATAGGGCCGCCCTCGGCGAGGTAGCGCCGGGCGTGCAGCACGTAGGCCTCCTTGCGCAGCCGCGCCTGAATCTGCGCCGCCAGGGCGTAGCGGCTGGCGACGGACGGATCCAGTGGGGCCAGTTCCACCGCGATCTCGATGCCCGCGACGAGCGTTGCCTGTTTGTCCTCGGCCAGCAGCCCCCAGGGCGCGCAGGCCCGGTCCACCTCCTCCTCGCATAGCAGCGGGATATCGGGCAACGCATCGCGGTCCAGCGCGCGCCGCAGCGTGGCGCGCACCCGGTCCACCACGCTGCGGTCCAACGGCCGGTCGCTGTCGGCGCCGCCGGCGACGCGCGGGGGCCGTTGCGGGGCAACCGAACTCAGGCCCAGATCGACGATCGACCAGGGTAGTTCCGCCGACTCGACACGGGCCAGCGCCCCCAGGTTGTACGGCGTGGTGTCGGCGATCATCGCCTGCCAGACGCGCTGCCGCGCCGTCGCGGTGCGGTGGCTGTTGGCCGGGCCGAGGACGGTCGCGAGTTCGGCCAGGAACGGGCCGGTGACCGTGTCGGCCGCCCGCACGTCGCGCCAGCTCCGATCGAGCTGATCGGCCAGCTTGGCGACCGTTTCACCATCGGCCATGTACTGATGCAGCACCTCTATCGCGGTGCGGTCGCGACCCTGGTGAATGTCGGCCAGCACCGCGGCCGCGGTCTCGCGATCCTCCGCTGCCGGTAGGCCTTTCGTCACCGCGAGCTCGAAGCACACCGGGAAGTACAGTTCCTGGGCGTTTCCGGCGCGGATGCGCTGCCTGCGCCGCTCCATTTTGAGGACCTCGAACCACGCTGCGGCCGCGCGCAATTCGGGGCCGCTGCCGACGATCAGGTCACGCATCGCGGCGGCCGTCTCCGGGTTGACGACGGGCGCCGAGTACTGGGGATTCGACCGCAACCGGAGCACCAGCGGATCGATGATGCGTTTGACGGTGCGGCTCAGGGGGCCGCCGTCGTCGCTGCTGAGCACCTCCACGCCGGCACCGATCGCCCGCCATGCCGCGTCGATCACCGAGCGGCGTGGGTGGCCGACCGCGACGGCCAGCTGCGAATCCGCGCTCATCTGCACAGAATAGGGGCAGCGCGCGAATGCGGCAGCCGAAAAGTTGGGTTCGGTAGCCGGCTGGCGGCTTCACGCTGGTCGCATGAACAAGCTGTGGCTGCTGGTCGACCGGATCAGGTCCGCCCGGCGCCGGAGCGCCGCCGACCGTGCCGTCGGCGTCGGCACCGTGCGCGCGGTCGAGCGTCAAATTTTCATCGAAGTCGTCGCGGTTTCCGGGGAGACGTTCATCGGGAAGCTGGCCCGTTGCGGCGACGACCTCGACTTGTCAATGTTGCGGCCCGGCCTGGTCGTCCTGGTCGCCTTCGATCCCGCTGCGCGCGAGGAGCTTTCGCTCCCCGACGACGTGTTGGCCGTCCATGCGGCATGGGTGGCCTCGCTGTGAGCGCTACCGTGCACCGTCGACCGCGAAGGTGACCACGGCGCCCCAATACAGCGGGCTGGCCGTCGCGTCGCCGTCGCGCCAGCGGCGCATTTGTGCCCGTTGCCAACGGTTCACCGCACACCCGGCGTCGGCCTCGGCCTCGTGGGCCCGATCCACGGCCGCCACGGCCTCGGCCATCGGATCGGCCGCCCCCGTGGCGAATTGCCGATACGCCGCCGTGGTGGGCAGGGACCACAGGGTGGCGGTCACCAACTGCGCGCCACCCAGAATCATCGCCGCGACCAGTCCGGTGGCCTCGTCGAATTGATAGTCCCCGCCCGAGCCGCACGCCAGCATCGCCACCCGGGGCGGCATCGGCAGTTGCAGGGCGATGAGGTCCGACGCGGTGAGCGGGCGGTGGTCACCGATGGGGTCGGCGTCGCCGGGGATGTCGGCCGTATCGGCCAGGTGCAGCGCGGCCCGATCGGCTTGGCCTTCCGCCGAACTCGCGTGCCCCACGTAAAGCAGCCGGCTCGGGGCTTGAGCGAGCAGCTTGGCCAGCCAGGTGCGGTCCGCGTCCTGCCGGCGGAACAGCTCGACCGCCGTCTCGACGGCGGGCAGCACCGGCCGCTGTCCCATCACGTCGGTGAAGTGCCGCGCCAGCGGCGTTTCCGGCCCCGGCCTGCCGAGCACCGACCCCAGCGCGGAGTCGGGGCGCTGGCCCGGCACCCGGGGGTCGAGGACCAGCACCGGGGGGCCGTCCTTCCTGGCGTCCCACCCGGCCGGCAGCCGCGGTGAGTGCACGATGTTCGGCGGGACCGCCATCAAGACGTCGACCAGTTCCATCAGCCGGTGGCCGTCGGTGTGTTGCCGGATATCGGCCAGCTGCCAGGGGATCCGGGCCGCGGCCCGGCCGCTGGCGGTGATGGCCTCCTGCCGGGCCCGCACCAATTCCTCCTTGCTGGGGCCCGATTTCGGCACGGCCAGCAGCCCCCAGGGCACGCGCGCCAGTCGCGCGCTGGGCGAGACGAGCAGCACCGCGCGCGGCGTGGCCACGCACTCGGCCAACAGCTGCCAGCCCGGGGATCCGATCAACAACACCCCGAGGATGTAGGCGAGCGTCAGCTCGCCCTCCTGAGCCGCGAATGCCCCGGTGGTCAGCGCGCGCTCGATGGCGTCCCGGCTGCCCTCGGAGCCGTGCGGCTCGGGCAGGGCACCCGCCAGCTCTTCCAGCGCGGCCAGCAACAGCGGCTCTTCGACCAGCCAGGTGACGGTTCTCGACGGCTGTCCGACGACGCGCAAGCTGGCGTATGTTGCGATCCCGACGTCGGCGTACCGCAGGATCAGGGTGGCCCGGTCGGCGTCGCTCATCGCCAGGTCGACCAGGCGGGCTCGGCCGCGGTGACGTCGCGGCCGTAGCGCTGGGCAGCCAGCTCGCGATAGTGGCTCAGGATCGGCTCGGCGTCGGGCTGCATCCGCAGCGGTGGCAAGGGTCCCAGCCGGGTCAGGGATGCGCCGCCGGGTGCCGAGGGGCCGGACGCGGCCAGCGCCGGGACCGGCTCGAGGTCGGTCTCCACGGGCACCGGCGCGGTGGCCGTCGACGCCCATTCACCGGTTTGCGGACGCTGTGGACCCGTATCGAAAGTGCCGCGCGCGCTGTGGTATTCGACGAGCTCGCTGATCAGCTCGGTGTTCTCCCATTCCCAGGCGACCGCGAAGGCGCCGGCCAGGACGGGGCCCGAAACGGTGGCGGCCCAGCGTGCCCTCGCGTCCGCGTCGGCGATCGAGTACCGCACCGAGTCGACCGCCAGCGCGGCCGGGACCTTGAGCTCGGCGGCCTGCTGGAGCTTGGTCATGCCGCGCCAGTATTCGTCGGTCCCGATCTCGCCGTGCAGGATGCCCAGTCCCTCCGCCTGCCGCGCCTCGGTCTCCTGCAGCGTCTCGTCGGGGTCGCCCGAGCTGTCGAAGCCCAGGTCCGCCAGCGCGTCCGCGCGCCACACCGTACCGAGATGGCTGTCGAGCAGCGCGTACTGCAACCAGCTGCTGCGCGGCGACGAGTCGAGCAGTTCGCGCGCCTGCGCGATCAACTCCACGGCGTCGGCGAAGCGGCTCCAGAAGATCGCTATCCAGCTGCGTTGCAACAAGATTCGGTGCAGATACAGGGGCTTGCCCAGTTCGCGCCAGTGCCGTTCGGCGTGTTCCCAGCACTCGTCGGCGGCCTCCAGCGCGCCGGAACCCAGCCGGGTGAGTCCCAGGTACAGCCAGCAGCGGGCGATGTCGTGGGTGCGGGCGTGCCGCGCGATGACGGGATAAGCCTCGGAAACCAGTTGCTCGGTGCCGGCGTGGTCGTTCGCCGCCCAGCGCGCCGCCGCGCGCTCCAATTGCGCTCGGGCCATGGCCAGTTCCCAACCGTTGGCCCGGGCCCGCGCTTCCGCGCGCCGCAGCCAGGGATCGGCTTCCGCCAGCCGCCCGGTGTCAACGCAGAATTTGCCGTACCCGATGCCGGCGACAACCCGGGCGTGGTCCGCGTCCTCGCCGGTGTCGCGATAGTCATTCAAGTCGCTAACGACCTTCTCCCACAACGGGACTGATTGCGTGTGCAGGTCGTCATCGCACAGCGCGATGGCACACAAGACCCGGGCATGGATGCGCAGCCGGGCGTGTTCTTCGGCCAGGCGGGGGAGATCGGCGCCGCGGTCCTCCAACGCCGCCAACGCCGTCGCCGCGCCGTCGTGATCGCCGATCGCGGCGGCCAAACCGGCTTGCAGGAACTGGGCCCGGCGCGAGTACCGGCGGACCAGGTGTGTGCTGTGGGCGTCGGCGGGCATCCCCGCGTAGATCGCCACGCAGTCTTGGATGCGCCGGATGGATTCGCGCACCCCGTCATTCACGCCGCGGTCAAGGTAGATCTCGCCGAGCTGTGCGAGGACCTCCAGCATGAGATCGTCCCGATCTTCCCGCTCGATGTGCGGTATCAGGGACAGCAACAGGTCGCGGGCCCCGGCCTCGTCGCCCGCGAAGGCCAGGCGGCGCGCGTTGTCCAGCTCGTCGGGGATCAACACGGCTGCATCATAAGTCCGAAAGTGTCGCGTGGGCAGGGAAAGCGGTGAGCGGCGGACGCGTGAGTGAGCGCGTCCGCCGCTCGGTCGCAGCCGATCAGCCGCAGGTCACCTTGATGCTGAAGTCCTTGGTGATCATTCCGGCCATCGGGTTCTTCATGTCGGCGCCCTGGGCCTGCCCGGTGATGGTGTAGGTCTTGCCGTCCACCGCCACGTTGGCCAAGCCGACCTTCGCACCCATGCCGTTGCTCACCGACAGCGCGTTGCCGTCGACGAAGAGCGCTAGCGACTCGACCGTCGGGGGGTTCGCGTCGGTCATCACCACGGCCAGCGCCTGCTGGGGGCCGCCCGTGGAGCCGCTGCCGATGTCGATCTTGCCGCCGGTCCTGACGCAGGTCACCGAGGCGGGGTTCACGCCCGCCAGGTCGGCGCCGCCCACCTTGACCTGCGCGTTCGTGCCGGTACCGGTAGAGACGCTGGGAGCCGTGCTCGACGCCGGGCTGGCTGAGTGGCCGCCGCTGGAGCACCCCACCAGCACCGATGCGGCGCCAAGTGTCCCAATCGCAGCCGCGAGAAGACGTTTCACTTGCGGTTTCCTTCCCTCATGCGCCGCCCCGATGGCGTCGCCATGGCGCAAGTACAGAACGTCCGAATCGCTACCGATCCCAAATTTCGCGGTGCCGAGCCGGTAGGCTGCGTCGAGGTCGGCTGACGAAGGGAAGGCCCGCGATGCTGAGCGTGAAGTGGCTGGAAAAGCCTGAGGCCCATGACTTTCCGGCGGCGGCGGACTACCTCACCATGCTCGCGGACTCGGCAACCGTGAAAAAGGTGATCAAGAAGCTGAAGGCCGGCACCGTGACGCATCGGAAGGCCAAAGACATCCTGCGTGCTGCGCGTCTGGGTCTGCTGCCGGTCGACAACCCGCACGTCGCCGCGGACCTGACGAAAATCGAGAAGGGCCAACCGTTGTCGCCCATCCTGCTGGTGCGCGGCGACTTCCCGACCGGCGCCCCGCTGCAGATCGCCGATGGCTACCACCGCGTGTGCGCGAGCTATCACACCGACGAGAACACCGATATCCCGGTCGTGATCGCGGCCGTCAGCCGTTGACCGAGGAGGTGGCCATGATCGACGTCAAGACGGTCCGGGACGTGCGGGTGCTGACCCTGTCGTCGGGTCCCGTCAACGCGCAGGACATCGAGCTGCTCGAGGCGCTGACCTCGGCGGTTCGCGATTTGGGCCGCGCGGATGCCGGTGCCTTGGTTATCACCGGCGCCGGCCGGGCGTTCAGCGCGGGGGTCGACCTCAACCGCGTGGTGGAGGGCGGCGCGGGCTATACCGATCGGCTGGTCCCGGCGCTGTCCGCGGCCTTCGAGGCGGTGTTCTGCTATCCCGGTCCGACCGTCGCCGCGATCAACGGCGCCGCCATCGCGGGTGGCTGCGTGCTCGCCTGCGCCTGCGACCGCCGCCTCATCGGCCCGCGGGCGCAGATCGGGGCGGCCGAGGTGCGCGTCGGCGTGCCGTTCCCGGTCGCCGCGCTGGAGGTCATGCGCTACGCCTGCGGGGATCGCGCCGAGGAAGTGCTGCTGGGCGGTCTTAACTACCGGGGCGACGACGCCGTGGCGCGCGGGCTTGCCCATCGCTTGGTCGACGACGACCTGCTGGAGGCGGCGGTGGCCGAGGCGACCGATCTCGGCGGCATCCCGGCCGGCGCCTATCGCCAGACCAAGTCCCAACTGCGGGCGCCGACGCTGGCGCGGATTCGCGACGGCGGCGCCATCGACGACGAGGTCCGCCGGATGTGGGGCGCGGACGAGACCCTGCAACGCATCGCCGACTACGTGGAGCGCCTGCGGCGGCGCGACTGATCAGCGCCGGCTATTCCTCATCGAGAGCCACCCCACCGCGGGTGCGCCGGCGCCGCATCCGGTGCGACCCCTTGCCCGTCGGGCGGCGATTGCGCAGCCGGGCCTGGGCTTCCTCGGTCTCCGAGGTCTCCTCGGGCTCCGGGGTGGCCTCATCCGCCGGGGCGGACGCCTTGGCGGGCTCGGGTGCCTCGGGCTCTGGAGTCTCGGTCTCGGCCTTGACGGCCTCGGTCTCCTCCGCCTCGGTGGTCTCGGCGTCCTCCGCCTCGGCCTCCTCCGCCTCGGCCTCCTCGGCCTCGGCGTCGTCCTCCTCGGCTTCGGCGTCGTCCTCCTCGGCTTCGGCGTCCTCGCCGTCGGCCTCCTCGCCCTTCTTGCGGCGCAGTCGGCGCTTCTTGGGTTCCTTCGCCTTGATCGGTTTGGGCGGTGGCGGCGGCAACTCGGCGACGAAGGACAGGTAGAACGCGAAGAATCCGATCAGCGCGATCGCGGCGGCCGCCCCGTAAATGGCGAACAGATACTGCCCCGCGGTGTCCAGGCTCAGCCAGATCTCACTGATCGCGGTCCCGATGATCAGCACGCCCGCCAGCACGTGGGCCACGATCGAGGCGACCCTGAGGTTCAGGGCCAGCTGCGGGGTCCCCAGCTCCGGCCTGCGCACCCGCAACAGGTTGAACACCACCGGCAGCGCGGCCAGGGCGAACAGCGCGCCCGTCGTGATCCGCAACGCCGTCCCCAACGAATGGGAGGTGTCGCCCATCAGCTCCGGCCAACGGGGCAACACGAAAAAGAAATTGAGGACGCCGGCAAGGAGGGAGAACAGCAGGTGCCACGGCACGGCAATCTTGCGCCCCATACCCCTCCTCGTGCTGGTGAGTTCACGCCAGCCTAAAGGCGGCCAACCCGAATCCATATCAATTCGTGCCGGTCCGCATGGCGGACCAATTGCGGAGGATGCGGGATTTGAACCCGCGAGGGCTGTTAACCCAACCCGCGTTCCAGGCGAGCGCCATAGGCCACTAGGCGAATCCTCCGTGGCCATGGTAACCGAGGCCGCCATAGCGACCGCGAGTCAGTCCGCGCCAGGTATTACACTCGCGGTGGACCCCGCGCGGCGTCTATCCTGTGAACTCCCCCAGGGCCGGAAGGCAGCAAGGGTCAATGGGCTCTGTCGGGTGCGCGGGGTCCCCTATATCCACCAGTGGCGACCCGCTTTGCCCGGCTCCGCCGCGCTTGCGATCGCCACTGGGTTTGATGAGTGGTGACCCGCTGCGCCCGGCTTCGCCGCGCTTGCGATCACCACCAGGAGCAGCGAAAGGGTCCATCGTGTCGCTGGATTCCCTCAGCCCGGAAGAGCTTGCCGCCGCCCACGCGCGCAACCAGCAGGATTACGCGGATCTGCAGGCCAAGAGGTTGTCCCTCGATCTGACCCGTGGCAAACCGGCGCCGCAGCAGCTCGACCTGTCCAACCACCTGCTGAGCCTGCCCGGCGACGACTACCGCGACAGCGAGGGCACCGACACCCGCAACTACGGGGGCCTGCACGGTCTGCCCGAGCTGCGGGCCATCTTCGGCGAGCTGCTCGGCATCCCGGTGCCCAACCTGATCGCCGGCAACAACTCCAGCCTGGAGCTGATGCACGACCTCGTCGCCTTCTCGATGCTGTACGGCGGCGTCGACTCGCAGCGGCCCTGGAAGGACGAACCGAGCGTCAAGTTCCTGTGCCCTGTCCCCGGCTACGACCGGCACTTCGCGATCACCGAGACGATGGGCATCGAGATGATTCCCGTCCCGATGCTGGCCGAGGGGCCCGACGTCGACCTGATCGAGGAGCTGGTGGCCGCCGATCCCGCGATCAAGGGCATGTGGTCGGTGCCGGTGTTCGGCAACCCCACCGGCATCACCTACTCGTGGGAGACGGTGCGCCGGCTGGTGCAGATGCGCGCGGCCGCGCCGGACTTCCGGCTGTTCTGGGACAACGCCTACGCGGTGCACACGCTGACGCACGAATTCATCCGGCAGGTCGACGTGCTCGGGCTGGCGGCCAAGGCCGGCAACCCCAACCGGCCCTACGTCTTCGCGTCCACCTCCAAGATCACCTTCGCCGGCGCGGGCGTCAGCTTCCTGGGCGGCTCACTGGGCAACATCGCGTGGTACCTGCAATACGCGGGCAAAAAGTCGATCGGCCCGGACAAGGTCAACCAGCTGAGGCACCTGCGCTTCTTCCGCGACGCCGACGGGGTGCGCCTGCACATGCTGCGCCACCAGCAGATCCTGGCGCCCAAGTTCGAGTTGGCGCTGGACATCCTGGACAAGCGGCTGAGCGACTCCAAGATCGCGTCATGGACCGAACCGCAGGGCGGCTACTTCATCAGCCTCGACGTGTTGCCCGGCACCGCGCGGCGGACCGTGGCCCTGGCCAAGGATGCGGGGATCGCAGTGACCGAGGCGGGCGCGTCGTTCCCGTACCGAAAAGACCCGGACGACAAGAACATCCGGATCGCGCCCACCTTCCCGTCGCTGCCGGACCTGCGCGACGCGGTCGACGGGCTGGCCACCTGCGCGCTGTTGGCGGCCTCGGAGTCACTCTTGGTCTCCTCCCCATCGAGTGTGAGCTGAAGGCGACGACGAGCCGACCCTGGGTTCACCCCGGAAGCCACAGATGCCCACTGAAAACCCGTCGCGCTGTCGTCGGCCGGCGCCGGTAGCCTGCTGACCGTGGCCCTCTACCGCAGGTACCGACCGGCAACCTTCGCCGAGGTGGTGGGGCAGGAGCACGTCACCGAGCCGTTGTCGATCGCCCTGGAAGCCGGCCGCATCAACCATGCGTACCTGTTCTCCGGGCCGCGCGGCTGCGGGAAGACCTCGTCCGCGCGGATTCTGGCCCGCTCGCTGAACTGCGTGCAGGGCCCGACGGCGACGCCGTGCGGGGTCTGCGAATCGTGCACGGCGCTGGCCCCCAACGCCCCCGGCAGCATCGACGTGGTGGAGCTGGACGCCGCCAGCCACGGCGGCGTGGACGACACCCGCGAGCTGCGGGACCGGGCGTTCTACGCGCCCGCGCAGTCGCGCTACCGGGTGTTCATCATCGACGAGGCGCACATGGTGACCACGGCGGGGTTCAACGCGCTGCTCAAGATCGTGGAGGAACCGCCCGAGCACCTCATCTTCATCTTCGCCACCACCGAACCGGAGAAGGTGCTGCCCACCATCCGGTCGCGCACCCACCACTACCCCTTCCGGCTGCTGCCGCCAAAGACCATGCGCGCGTTGATCGGGCGGATCTGCGAGCAGGAGGGCGTCGCCGTCGACGACGCGGTGTACCCGCTGGTGATCCGCGCCGGCGGTGGCTCCCCGCGCGACACGCTGTCGGTGCTCGACCAGCTGCTGGCGGGTGCCGAGGGGAACCACGTCACCTACCCGCGGGCGCTCGGGCTGCTGGGCGCCACCGACGTCGCGCTGATCGACGACGCGGTCGACGCCCTCGCCGCGTCGGACGCCGCCGCACTGTTCGGTGCGGTGGAGTCGGTGATCGACGCGGGCCACGACCCACGCCGCTTCGCCACCGACCTGCTGGAACGGTTCCGCGATCTCCTCGTGCTGCATGCGGTTCCGGACGCGGTCAGCCGCGGCGTGGTGGACGCCCCGGAGGACGTGCTCGACCGGATGCGCGACCAGGCGACCCGCCTCGGGTCGGCCACGCTGACGCGCTACGCCGAGGTCGTGCAGGCGGGCCTGGGGGAGATGCGCGGCGCGACGGCCCCGCGCCTGCTGCTCGAGGTCGTCTGCGCGCGGCTGCTGCTGCCCTCGGCCAGCGACACCGAGTCGGCGCTGCTACAACGTGTCGAGCGGATCGAGACCCGGTTGGACATGTCCATCCCCGCCGCCGAGGTGGCCGCCGCGCATCCGCCGCGGCCGGCGGTCGCTGCTCCCGTGCGGCCGCGCAGGGAGGCGACCCCGCCCCGGGAGGCGGCCCCGCCCAGGTCCGCTCCGCCCGTGCCCATGCCGGAGGCCGTCCCCGAACCGGTCCCGCCGCCCGCGATCCCCGAGCCGGTCCCCGAACCGGCCGCCGCACCCGGCGAACTCAACGCGGCCGCCGTGCGAACGATGTGGCCGACGGTGCGCGACAAGGTGCGCCAGCGCAGCCGCACCACCGAGGTGATGCTGGCCGGTGCCACCGTGCGCGCCCTCGAGGAAAACACGCTGGTGCTGACGCATTCCTCGGCGCCGCTGGCCAAGCGGCTGTGCGAGCAGCGCAACGCCGACGTCATCGCCGAAGCGCTCAAGGACGCGCTGGGCGTCAACTGGCGGGTGCGTTGCGAGGTTGGCGACGCCGCGCCGGTCGAGCCGAGCCCGCCGGCCCCGAAGACCGAGGAGCCCGCCCCCGACGTGTCCCAGCGCGACGAGGAGGAACACATGCTCGCCGAGGCCGGCCGCGCGGAGTCGGCCGGGCCGCGCCGCGACCCCGAGGAGGTCGCGCTAGAGCTGCTCCAGAACGAGCTGGGCGCCCGCCGGATCGATAACGTCTAGAGCTGCCGCCACAGGCCTACGGCGTCCACCACGGGCGCAGCGGCAGCTGATCGTCGCCCCGCGGGTCGACATTGGCCGCCAGCACGTGATGCAGCTGCAGGTTGTTCTGCTCGAACGCGACCCGCGAGGCCGCCATGTACAGGCCCCACACCTTGGCGGTGGCCAGCCCCACCTCGTCGACGGCGGCGTCCCAGTGCTCGACCAGGTTGCGGCACCAGTCCCGCAGCGTCATCGCGTAGTGATGCCGGAAGTTCTCCTCGTGCAGCACCTCGAAGCCGACGTCCTGGATCTCGGTGATGATGCGGCCCGAGCCGGTCAGCTCGCCGTCCGGGAAGACGTACCGGTCGGTGAAGCCGCCCGCGAAGGACGTCGACTTGTTGTCGTGGCGGGTGATGCAGTGGTTGAGCAGCAGGCCGCCGGTGCGCAGCTTCGACTTGAGGAACCCGAAGTAGGCCGGATAGTTCTTGACCCCGATGTGTTCGGTCAATCCGATCGAGGACACGGCGTCGAAACCGCCCTCGCGGATGTCGCGGTAGTCCGAATGCCGGACCTCGGCGAGGTCCGCGAGCCCGTCGTCTTCGATCGCCCGCTGCGCCCACTTCGCCTGCTCCGCCGACAGGGTGGCGCCGATCACCCGCACGCCGCGCCGCGCGGCGAAGCGGACCATGCCGCCCCAGCCGCAGCCGACGTCGAGCAACCGATCGCCGGCTTGCAACCCGAGCTTTTCGAACACCAGCCGGTATTTGTTCTCCTGAGCCTGTTCCAGCGTCGCGTCGGCGTCGGGGTACACCGCGCACGTGTAGGTCATCGACGGGCCGAGCACCCATTCGTAGAACGTGTTCGAGACGTCGTAGTGGTGGTGGATGGCCTCGGCGTCGCGCGTCTTGGTGTGCATCAGCCCGTCGGCGACCCGCCGCCACCGGGGCGGGGTCTCCTGGGGCGGCGGGGCGACCGGGACGAGCCGCTCCAGTCCCATCGAACGCACCACGTTGGCCAGCACCCGCGCCGGCGGCCGCTTGAACTGGACGCGGTCGGTCAGCGTCTTGAGCAGCTGATAGGGGTCACCGGGATGGACGCCGTAGAGGTCCATGTCGCCCGCCACGTACGCGCGGGCGAGGCCGAGTTCGCCGGGGGCGGTGGCCAGGTAGGTCGCGCCGCGCGGCGTCCGCAGGCCCAGGCCCAGCTCGGCGTCCTTGCAACCCGCGGTGCTGCCGTCGTAGGCGGTGAACTTCAGCGGGTGGCGTCCGGTCGCGGCGAAGATTTCCAGGATCTCCGCCATGCTCAGTTTTCCGGTGGTGCGGTGGGATTCTTTGGTCGTTGTCATCGCCGTTGTACCGCCTTTGCGTAGAGATCGAGGAGACGGGAATCGGGATCGTAGGTTTTCTTGACCGTGTTGTAGGCCTCGCCGCCGTACAACTCGTCGAACTCCTCGCGGGCATAGTACGAGTCGGAATACAGCGACTTGTGCCCGTCGAGCTCGCTCACCTTCGCTTCGATCGTCCGGTTGGTGGCGCCTTCCGCGGCGCCCGCCGGCACCGATGACCAGAAGCCGACATTGACGTAGGTGTGGTCCGCCCGCATCGGGTACAGCGGCCAGCCCTCGTGGTCGCGCAGCCGCAGCGGGCACAGCCAGATCGGGGTGATCGGCACGTTGCCCAGGAACCATTCCAGGAACTCGCAGGTCCGTTCCACCGGCAGCTCGACGTCCTGGACCACCCGCTCCCGTGGGGGGCGGCCGTGGCGCTTCTCGATCCGGTCGGCGATTCCGAAGCGCTGGTCGACGGCGACGAGCTTCGAGTACACGCTGCTGCGCCGGTAGCGGCGCGGCCACCAGCGCCGCAGCCGGGGGTTCTGCACACCGAACGCGCGCGAGCACCAGAACCAGTCGGTGTCCCAGCGCCAGATGTAGTCGTGCATGGTCAGCCGGTCGTCCTTGGTGGCCTCCGGCCCCGCGGAGTCGTGCCTGATGGACTGGTAGTAGATGTTCTTGCCGGTGTAGTCGCTGACCGGTCCGGCCGTGGTGGTGCGCCGGCCCACGCACAGGTAGCTCTCGTCGGCGCTGAACACCACCCCGTCCAGGTAGTCGACGGGTGTGCCGCCATGGCCGCCGGTATCGATGATGCGTTCCATCGCCGCGATCAGCGCGGGCAACGACCGGAACCGGATGTGGCGCAACGCGACGAACGGCGCGATGGGCTCCAGCTCAATCCGCAGCCGGGTCGAATAACCAAGCGTCCCATACGAATTGGGGAAGGCACGGAACAGGTCGGGGTATTGGGTTCGTGAAGCGGTGAGCAAATCGCCGGCGCCGGTGAGGATGTCCATCTCCAGCACCGATTCGTGCGGCAGGCCATTGCGGAACGACGCCGACTCGATCCCCAGGCCGCTGACCGCACCGCCGAGGGTGATGGTCTTCAATTGCGGGACCACCAGTGGCGAAAGACCGAACGGCAACGTCGCGGCGACCAGATCCTCATAGGTGCACATGCCGGCCACGTCGGCGGTGCGGGATTCCGGGTCGACGCCCAGGACGCCGGTCAGCCCCGACGTGTCCAGGCCGGGCGCGTCGCGTTTGGCGCGGGCGCGGAACAGGTTTGACGTAGGTTTGGCGAGCCGGACGGCGGACGTCGCGGGGATGGATCGATAACTCGCCATCAACCGGTCAACGCCCGACTTGTGCGCCGAGAGTGCAGATCCAGGGACAGGCACCACATATACCCTAGTCTTCGACCACAGCCCGTGCACCCGCGCGCGGGCGGCATAGCTTCAGGAGTTGTTTTGGGACAGGTGAGTGCTGCCAGCACAATTTTGGTGAACGTGGAGCCGGCCGCCACCCTCGCGGCGGTCGCGGACTATCAGACGGTGCGCCCGAAGATCCTGTCCCCCCAGTACAGCGACTACCAGGTGTTGCAGGGCGGCCAGGGGGCGGGCACGGTCGCCAAGTGGAAGTTGCAGGCCACCAAGTCGCGCGTCCGCGACGTGCAGGTCGACGTCGACGTCGCCGGCCACTCCGTCATCGAGAAGGACGCGAACTCGTCGATGATCATCAACTGGACGGTGGCGCCCGCCGGCCCCGGCTCCAGCGTCACGGTGAAGACCACCTGGACGGGCGCGGGCGGCGTCAAGGGCTTCTTCGAGAAGACCTTTGCGCCCATGGGACTGAAGAGGATTCAGGGCGAGGTCTTGGCCAATTTGAAGCGGGAACTGGAAGGCTAGCCGCGATAGGCCACCGCGACCGTCGGGCCCAGCGCCCGGGTGCGGAACTCGACGGTGATACCCGGATCCGCATGATGGGCCAGGGCCGTCAGCGCCGACGGGCTGTAGGCCCGTAACGAGCTGATGACCCCGTCGTGTGCCAGCGGGACCATCCGAGTGAACGGCAGCACCGCCGCCAACACCAGGACGTGCAGCGCGGCGGGGGGCCTGCGGAGGTCGATGATCAGCAGCTTCTTCGCCGCGCGGGTCCCCTCGGCGAACACCCGGGCGGCCGGCTCGGGGGGCAGGTGATGCAACGACAACGCGAACAGGGCGAGGTCGTAGTGGCCATCGGGGGCGTCGATCGCGGTGGCGTCCATCTGCCGCACCGTGGCGCGAGGGTGGGTCCCCAGGTCGCTGTCGGCGAGCGCCGCGACGAACGTCGGATCGACGTCGGTGACGGTGACCTGCGCCGTAGCGTGGTTCGCGAGCAGCCTGCGCGACAGACCGCCGAACCCGGCCCCCAGTTCGAGGATCTTCGGCGAGGGCACGTCGGTCACCTCGCCGAGGACCACCCGGGCCAGCGCCTCGTGCGCGCGGGACTGCCGCCGCTCGGCGCGGTCGAGCGCGGAGATCACCTTGCGCTTGAGATCGTCGACGTCGTCGCGGTCCAGGTATTCCAGCCGGTCGGTTTGCAACCGCCGGTCCAACCAGGAAGCGTCCGGGCCGCCCCGGGGCATGTCCGCAAAGTCGGCCCGGTCCTCGGCGCGCGTCTTCTTCACCATGCCCATCTCACGTTTCTCCTACCGTTCTCTCACGTCTCTAAGGCGAATTTCAGGTGCTCGCCGTACATGTTGAGCGATGCGCTGGTCAACATGTCGTAATGCGAGCAGTCGATCGAGTACGCGGTGAAGGCCCCGGCGGTGTGGGATTTCCACTTCCGCAAGCGGGATCGGATCAGCAGCTGGGTGCCCATCCGATGCACTTGCGCCTTCAATCCGGGGCTGTCGCCATTCCCGTTCCCATTGCGTGCCGCGGAGAACACCACCATGTCACCGTCGAAGACATCGGGAACGTGGTCGACTAGGTACGACTGGCTGGCGTTGGCGCTGTTGACCATGAACTCCAGCAACCGCGCGGGCGCCAGAGCGGAATCTCCCAGCTGCCGGCGGATCAGCTCTTCGGCCCGCCGGGCGGTGAGGGGCCCCGACCCCGCCGGGATGTCTATGCCGTTGTTCCGCAGGATGCGTTCCAGGACATGGCTTTCGGCCGACGCCCGGATTCTGGTGGCGGCCAACCTCGGTACCCCCTTGGCCGCGGAGTACGGCGCGTCCAGCAGCACCAGGCTCTGGACGACGCACCCGCGGCGCTGCAGCTCGATCGCGAGCTCGTGCGCGACGACACCGCCGAACGACCAGCCGAGCAGCTTGTAGGGACCATCCGGGTAGGCGCTTTGCAGCCGGTCGGCATATCTTTCCGCCATGCCGCGAATCGATTCCGGTTGGCCTTCCCCGTTCTGTGGGACGTGGTTGATCCCGATGATCGGGCAGTCCAGATATTCGCCCAGCGCGCGATACGGCCAGCTGAGCCCGAAGCCGTCGTGAATGCACCAAACCGGAACGCCGCTGCCCTCTTTCAGGGTCTCGACGGGAACCAAGTCTTCGTCGCGCTCGGTCTTGCCCAGCTGCCGGCTGAGGCCTCGGACGGTCGGCGCGTAGAACAAGGTCCGCACGGCGAGGCCGGCATCCAGGGCGCTGTTGATGGCGGCGACGGCACGCATCGCCGAGATGCTGTCCCCACCGAGGTCGAAGAACGAGTCATCGACCCCGACGCGCTCGACACCCAGGACTTGGGCGTAGATGTCGGCCAGCGCCCGTTCGACCCGATTAGCCGGGGCGCGGTACCGATCGGCGTCGTCGTATCGCGGCGGCGGGAGCGCGCGGGCGTTGAGTTTGCCGTTGACGGTCAGTGGCAGCGCCTCCAGCGCCACCACCGAGGCCGGGACCATGTGGGCCGGTAACCGGCCGGCCAGTGCCGCGCGCACCGCGGTTGGGTCGGCGGAGCCGGTGATGTAGCCGACGAGGCGTTTGTCCCCGGGCCGGTCCTCGCGGGCGATCACCGCCGCGTGCTCGACGCCGTCGAGTTGCGTTAGCGCCGTTTGGATTTCGCCCAGTTCGATGCGGTAGCCGCGGATCTTCACCTGGTCGTCGGCCCGGCCGACGTACTCGAGTTGTCCGTCGGAACGCCACCGGACCAGGTCGCCGGTGCGATACATCCGTGTTCCCGGCGGCCCGATCGGGCAGGCGACGAAGCGCGTAGCGGACAGTCCCGCCCGGCGCCAATAGCCAACTCCGACAGCGTGTCCGGCCACGTACAGTTCGCCGACCACTCCGGCCGGCACCGGGCGCAGCCAGCCGTCCAGCACCGACAACGCCGCCCCGGGCACCGGCGCTCCGATGGGCACCACGTCCGACCCCGCCGCCAGCGGGGCGCTCAACGTCACCCACATCGTCGTTTCGGTGGGGCCGTATTCGTTGATCATCAGCCGTCCCGGGGCCCATCGGTCCACCACCTCGGGCGGGCACGCCTCGCCGCCGACCAACAGCGCCACGGACTCCAGCCCTTCGGGCGCGAGCGCGCTGACGGCGGTCGGGGTTTGACACAGCACCGTCACCTTCTCCGAAATAAGCAGGTGACGGAAGTCGTCGGGGGAGGCGGCGGTCGGCTCGGGCACCACCACCAGTCGGCCGCCATGCAGCAGGGCACCGAAGATCTCCCAGCCCGAGATGTCGAAGCTGTAGGAGTGCCATTGGGTCCAAACCTGCTGTGGCGAAGCAAGATCCCGATCGAGCGATGCGATCAGCTGGGTCACGTTGTGGTGGGTGATCGATACGCCCTTGGGGACGCCGGTGGTTCCGGAGGTGTAGATGATGTAGGCGAGGTCGTCGGGCTCCGGCAGCGGCAAGGCCGTCGCCGGGTAGGCGTCGAGCCGGGGGTCGTCGGCATCGATGACCGGCAGGGCGCCGAGGTCCAGCCGGCCGGCCGATTCCCCGGTGACAACGGCGGCGATCGGCGCGGCGTCGGTCATCATGAACTCGATCCGGTCCCACGGCAACGCCGGGTCGATCGGCAGGTAGGCGGCCCCGCATTTCAGTATCGCCAGGATCGCCACGATCGCCTCGGCCGTCCGGGTGGACAGCAGCGCCACGCATCGTCCCGGACCCGCCCCCTGCTCGGTTAGCAAGTGCGCCAACCGGTTCGCCGCCGCGTCGAGTTCCGAGTAGGTCATCGAGCGGCCATCGCAAGTGAGCGCCGCCGCGTCGGGAGTCCGCGCGACTTGGGCGGCGAAGAGCGCCGGAATCGACACGGGCGTCACCGGCCGGTCGAACGCTGCCCGGTTGCCCCACGCGTCGAGCCGGGCGTGTTCGGGCTCGTCGAGCAAGTCGACGGCCGACAAGCGGGCGGAGGGATCGGCGGTCATGGCCTCGAGCACTCGCCGCAATCGCGTGATGAGTGTGTCGATGGTGTCGGCGTCGAAGGTGTTGCTGTCGTATTCCACGCGCACGCCCAGTTGCTCGCCCGTCCGGGCTTCCAGAGTCAGTGGGTAGTGGGTGGACTCGTGGGTGGTCATGTCGGTGACGGTGAATTCCTGCGCGCCCGCCATCGCGGTGGTGTCGACCGGATAGTTCTCGTAGACGAACAGGGTGTCGAACAACTGGTCGTGACCGGTGAGGTGGTGGATGGCCGTCAGCGCCAGGTGTTGGTGGTCCAGGGTCTGGTTGTGGGCGTGCTGGAGCTGGTTGAGCAACGCGGTCGTCGTGGTGTCGGCGGCGATGGTGGCGCGCACCGGCACGGTGTTGATCAACAGCCCCACAATCGATTCCGCTCCGGGAAGCTCGGTCGGGCGTCCGGACACGGCGGCGCCGAAGGCGACGTCGCGCTGGCCGGTCAGCCACATCAGCAGCTGCGCCCAGCCGGCCTGCAACACGGTGTTGATGGTGGTGTGGTGCGAGCGGGCCAGTTCGGTCAGGGCGCGCGTGGTCTGCTCCGAGAACCGGTACGTGGCCTCGCCCCGCCGCCCGGGACCCGCTCGGTTGAAAGAACTTACGAGGGTGGGGGAATCGAATCCCGCCAGCACCTCGCTCCAGGCGGTGTGGGCGGCCTGCACATCGCGCTCGGCCAGCCAGGTGACGAATCGGCGATACGACGTCGCCGCGGGTAGCCGCTGCCCGTAGTACGCGGCGAACATCTCTTGCAGCAAGATCGACGTCGACCAACCGTCGAGCACGATGTGGTGGTTGGTGACGACGATCCGGTGCCGGTGGGGTCCGGTGCGGATCAGCGCCACCCGGAACGCCGGCGGATTCGACAGGTCGCAGACCGCGACGCGTTCGGCCGCGCACAGCCGCTGGATCTGCGCGTCGGGGTCGCCGTCGCCCAGTTCGACGTACTGCCATGCCGCCGCGGGATGCGCCGGGATGAGCTGCACCGGTTCGTCCTGGGTGCAGAACCGGGCCGCCAGGTTCGGGTGGCGATCGAGCACCGTTTGCACCGCCGCGCGCATCCGGTCGGGCTCGAGCGGGCCGGCCACCGTGAAATCGAGCTGCACGGAATACATTTCGGACAGCCCGTCCAACCCTTGGGTGGCGCTGGCATGGAACAGCAGGCCCTGCTGCAGCGGGGTCAGGGGCAGGATGTCGGCGATCGGGTACCGCTGCTGCAGGCTGTCGATCTGCTGTTGGGTCAGTCGTGCGGGCGCGATGTCGGAGGGGGTCAGCCCGCCGCCTCCCCGTGCGACGTGGGCGCAGATCCCGGCGAGGGCCTCGAACCACAACCGGTTGAGCCGGTCGACGCGGGCGTGATCGAGCGCCGAGGGTGCCCAGGTCCAGGTGGCGTTCAGCTGCGGACCCGCATCGGTGTCGACGGCGACGGCGCTGAGCTCGAGGGTGTGCATCAACGGCATGGTCACCGCGGTCGCGGCCTCGACGAGCGCCGAGCCGTCCTCGCTGATCAGCCAAAGATCGCTCGTAGCCCCGGCTTCGGTGCCGCGTGCGCCGAGGCGGCCCAGGTAGTTGAACCCGATGGTGGGGTCGGGGCCGGCCAGATCGATGTCGGCGTTGAGGTAGCGCAGCAGGCCGTAGGTCACGGGATCGGGAACCGCGCGGAGTTGTTCCTTGGCGCGCTTGATGATCGGGCCGAGCGCGTCGCCACCGGTGACGACTTGCGTCCAGGGCAGTGCGCCGGCGGTCAGCGCGACAGGGTATTTGGTGGTGAACCAGCCCACGGTGCGGGACAGGTCCACATCGGCGGCCAATTCTTCGTCGCGCCCGTGACCTTCGACGTCGAAACCTATCGCCGCGTCACCGGTGCTCAGGAATTCGGCGCACGCCAAGGCGAACGCGATCAGCAAGATGTCCTGGATCCCCACGTGGAAGGCCGCGGGCGCTTCGCTCATCAGCGCGCGGGCGTTCTCGCCGTCGAGGGAGACCGACAGGTGCCCGGCGCTGGCGTAGGTATCGACGGCGCCTTGGACGGGCGGCAGCACCGGCTGAGTCGCAGCGATTTCCTTCCAGGTGCCGGCGTGCGCCAATACCGCTGGCGCAACGGCGTGTTGAGCGAGCAACGCGGCCCAGCGCCGGAAGGACGTGCCCGCCGCGGGGAGCGTTATGGGCTGCCCGGTGTGGTGTTGGGCCCAGGCGATATTGAGGTCTTCGAGCAAGATCCGCCACGACACCGCGTCGACGGCGAGGTGGTGAACGATCAGCGCCAGCTGTCCGGTGGTGGTGGCCCACACGGCGGTGAGCATGACGCCGGCGGCCGGATCGAGCAGCGACCGCGCGGCGACGATCGCCCCCTCGCTGAGCGTGTCGGCGGTATGCACGCGGGAGGCGGCGTGCACCGACTCCGGTTCGGGCACAGCCAGTTTCCAGCCGTCCGGGGCGTGGACGACCCGCAGCCGCAGCATGGGGTGCCGGTCCAGCAGGGCCTGCAGCACGGCGACGACATCGGCCTGGCCGACGCCCGCCGGCGCCTGCACGACCATGGTCTGGTTGAACTGGTCGACCGGGCCGTCGACGCCCTGCAACCACCGAATGATCGGCGTCGCGACCACGTCGCCGGTTCCCTCGTCGATCGGTGCGGTCGTATCGGCCACGCTGACCACCCTGGCCAGGCCGGCCACGGTCTGCTCGACGAAGATGTCGCGGGGCCGGCAGCTGAGCCCGGCCGCGCGGGCGCGCGCCACCACTTGCATGGACAAGATGCTGTCGCCGCCGAGGTCGAAGAATGACTCGTCTACCCCGACCCGGTCGAGCCCGAGCACCTGGGCGTAAATGCCGGACAGGATCTCTTCGGTCGGGGTTTGGGGCGCACGGAACGGTGTGTCGGCAAACACCGGTGTCGGCAGCGCCTTTCGGTCGATCTTGCCGGACGACGTGATGGGGAACTCGTCGAGGACCACGATCTGCGTCGGCAGCATGTAGTCGGGCAACCGGGCGCTCAGCCGCCGGCGCACCGCGCTGATCCGGGTGTTGTTGCGGGGGTCGTTCGCGTGACTGCCGCCTTCGTCGCTCGGCAGGTAGGCATCGGTGAAGCCCGGAATGTGCTCGGCGCCTTCGTTATCCGGCGCGACGAAGACGGCGTCGAGCGTGCCAGGTTGGGCGCCCCAGCTGACGGCGGCGCGGTAACCGATGCTCTCCGCGGCTCGGTGCAGTTGTTCGGGCGTCACGGCGTCGGACGGCTCGGCGGCGGAGGCCCGGGCGAGCGCGTCGGCAAGCGAAAGGCCTTCCGCGAGGGCCTGTTCGACATGGACGTCGGTGATCAATCCGGTGCGGGGGATGCCGGAAACGCGGATCGCGTCGGGACGTCGGGCGGCCAGCCGTTCGTGCAGTCCGTCCGGTCCCCCGCACTCGGCCCACGCCCACGAAGGCGTGGCGGCCAGGCTGCGCACCGGTGTGGGTGCCTTGCGGACGACGACATCGTAACGGTAGCGGTTCAGTTCGTTGTCGGCCGCTCCGCGCTTGACCTGGATGTCGAGCCCTGACACCGACGGGTGGTCGGCGAATCGGGTCGTGAAGAACTCGGGGGCGAGCAGGAGTTCGGCTTCCCCGACCACGGCGCGCTGGACGCGTTGACGAAGCTCGGCGGTCTCGGGGGTGTCGCTGCGGGCGAGTGCGACCGCGGTCTGGAACGCGCCCTGCAGCGTGTGGTTGCGCACGTCGCCGACGAACAGCGTGCCGCCCGGGCACAGTAACTCCAACACGTTGTCGACGAGATCCGCCAGATATTCCGCGTTCGGAAAGTACTGAACGACGGAGTTGAGGATGACGGTGTCGAAGAATCCCAGCGGCAAACCCTCGGTCACGTGAGCCGGTTGTGTCAGCAGTTGGACGCGGTCACGCCAGGGGAGTTCCAGCTGCTCCATCGAACGGGCGAGGTAATCGATTGCGGCCGCGGACATGTCGGTGGCGACGTACCGTTCACACTCCGGTGCGACCCGGGACAGGATCAGGCCGAGGCCGACGCCGATCTCCAACACCCGCCGCGGCCGCAGGGCCATGATCCGGTCCACGGTGGCAGAACGCCACTCCTCCATCTCCGTGAGCGGGATCGGATCGCCGGTGTAGCTGCTGTTCCAGCCGCGGAAGTCGGCGCCGAGCCCCGTGGTGCCGGCGTCCGTGCCGTAGAGGTCGTCGTAAACGTGCTGCCACTGGGCGACGATTTCGTCGTCGCCGGCGTCGTCATCGGGGTCGGCGGTGGTGCTGTGCTCGAAGGTCACATAGGCGATCAGGTGGGCGCCGGTGCCGTTGTTGTGCACCGTGGCCGCGGCCATGGTGACGTGTGGGCAGGCCAACAGGCTGTTCTCGATCTCGCCCAATTCGATTCGCTGTCCGCGCAGCTTGATCTGGCTGTCGGCGCGTCCGAGGTAGTCGAGAGTCCCGGCGGAGGTCCAGCGGACCAGGTCGCCCGTGCGGTACAGGCGCGCCCCGGCATCGCCAAAGGGGTTGGCTACGAACCGTTCTGCGGTCAACTCCGGCCTGCCGACATAACCGTGCGCCAGGGCGGGGCCACCCAGATACAGTTCGCCGACCACGCCGATGGGGGCGGGGTTCAGCCGGGCATCCAGCACCAGAGCGTGCACGCCCGGGATGGGCGTTCCGATGCCTACGGGCTGCCCCGCCGACAGGGCCGCGCTGCAGGTGGACCAGATGGTGGCCTCGGTGGGGCCGTAGGCGTTGAACAGCTGCCTACCCGCCGCCCACGCGGCCGCCAGTTCGGGTGGGCACGCTTCCCCGGTGGTGATGAGTGTGCCGACCGCGTCCAGCCGGGCGGGATCGAGGGACGACAGCACTGACGGTGTCAGTACCGAAGCGTTGACGCGTTGGTCGCGCAGCAACGCCGTCAGCGCCTCTCCCGCAGCGGCTTCCGGCGGTGCCACGACGAGCGCCGCGCGCGATCCGGCGGCCAGTAACAGTTCGCCGATCGACACGTCGAAGGTCGGTGCGGCGAGCATCAGCAGCCGGGTGTCCGCGCTCAGGCCGAGTGCCTCGCCCAGCGCGGCGATTTGCAGCAGGCCGGCGTGGCTGACCGCGACTCCCTTTGGGGCGCCGGTGGATCCGGACGTGAAGATCACGTGGGCGGTGGTGTTCGCGGTAAGGGGGGCCAGCCGCTCGGCGTCGGTGATTGGGTCCGCGGCGCGTCCGGTTAGGTCCACACCGTCGAGGCGGAGTACGCGGCGAGTTCCCGCACCGGCAAGGGTGTCTTCGCCGCGGGTCAGCACGCATGCCGCGTCCACGGTGTCCAGCACCGTCGCGATGCGCTCGACCGGATGCGAGGGGTCGACCGGGACATAGGTGCCACCGGCTTTCACGACGGCCCACCAGGCGACCACCAACTCGACGGACCGATCCATCGCGACGGCCACCGCGCGCTCCGGGCCCACGCCCTCGTCGATCAGGATGCGCGCCAACCGTGTCGACAACTCATCGAGCTCGCGATACGACGTCGCGCGGCCGTCGTCGACCACCGCCACCGCGTCCGGGTCGGCCGCGACCGCCGAGGCCAACAACTGCGGCGCGAGACCCGCCCGGGCGTGCGCTGCGGCGCCGGCCCATGTCGACTGCACGAGTTCGCGCTCCGCACAATCCATTAACGGGATCTCTCCCACCACCACCGACGGGTCCGCGACGACCGCGTCCAGTATGCGCCCGAAGCGCTCGACCAACCGCACAATGGTGGACCGGTCGTACAGATCCGTCGCATACGTCACCGACCCGGCGGCCCTCGGTGCGCCCGGCTCGTCGCTGGGCACCTCCACCAGTTCGAAATCCAAGTCGAATCGGGCGGCGCGGGTGGGCACCGCCCACTGCTCGACGCCGACACCGTCGATCGCGAATGATTCGGGTCGCACGTTGTTCTGCAAGACCATCAGCACCTGGAACAGCGGGTGGTGCGCGGCGGACCGCACGGGGTTGAGCTGCTCGACCAGGCGCTCGAACGGCACGTCCTGGTTGCCGTAGGCGTCCAGCGCCTTGTGCCGCACCCGTGCGAGGACATCGGAGAACCGGCGCGCGGGGTCGAGGTCCACCCGCAACACCCAGGTGTTGACGAAGAACCCGACCAGGTCGTTGAGCGCCCGATCCGATCGCCCGGCGATCGGTGTGCCCATCACCACGTCGTCGCCCACCCCGGAGCGGTGCAACAACACCGCCATGACGGCTTGCAGCACCATCGAGGCCGTCGCGTTGTGCGTCGCGGCCAGCCGCTTGACCCCGGCCCAGGCCGGGGGCTCGATCAGCAGGTCCACCTCGTCGCCGCGGTAGCTGGGCGCGGGGGGCCGGACACGATCCGTCGGCAGCGAAGTTATCTCGGGCAGATCCGCGAGTTCCTCTTGCCAGTAACGCAATTGCCGAGAAACGACGCTGTCCGGATCGGACTCCGCCCCCAACAGTTCCTGGTGCCACAGCGTGTAGTCGACGTACTGCACCGGCAGCTCGGTCCAGTTCGGGGCGTGCCCGGCGCATCGGCTCGCGTACGCGACGCCGATGTCGGTGAACATCGGGGCCAACGACCACCCGTCAAAGGCGATGTGGTGCAACACGATCGCGAGCACGTGGTCGTCGGGAGCCGCCGAGTAGATCTGTGCGCGAATCGGGATTTCCGCGGCCAGGTTGAATGGATGAGCCGCCAACGTGATCAACTCACCGGCGACGGCCTGCTGATCGGGCACCGCCACCACCGTGGCGTCGCCGCGCCGCCACATCCCCGGCCGGGCCGGCAAGACCTCTTGGAACGGCACGCCGTCGACGTCGGGAAACACGGTGCGCAGCGACTCATGCCGGGCCACAAGGTCATCGAGGGCGGCGGCGAGCGCCTCCAGGTCCAGCTCCCCGGTGATGCGGAACGCAGTCGGCATGTTGTAGGTCGCGACCCCGCCTTCGAACTGGTTGACGAACCACAGTCGGTTCTGGGCGAACGACAGCGGGATCTTCGCGGGGCGCTCAGCGGGTACCAGCGGCTTGCGTCGGCTCCCCCCGGTGGCGAGCCGGGGCGCCAACTCGGAAACCGTTGGCGCGTCGAACAACGTCCGCACCGATACGTCGGCGTTGAGATCCGCGTTGATGGCGGCGATCAGTCGCATCGCCGACAGTGAATCGCCGCCGAGGTTGAAGAAGGAGTCGTCGATACCGACGCGGTCGAGGCCGAGGGTCTGGACGTAGATGCCGGCGAGGATTTCTTCGATGGCGGTGGTGGGGGCGCGGTAGTGATCGGCATCGGCATAGTCGGGTGGGGGTAGGGCGCGGGTGTCGAGTTTGCCGTTGAGGGTGGTGGGCAAGGTGTCGAGGGTGACGATGGCGGTGGGCACCATGAACCCGGGGAGCCGCTCGGCCAGGGCGGCCCGCGCGGTGGTGGGATCGACCGTGCCGGGGGCACTTTCGACGACGTAGCCGGTGAGGCGTTTGTCGCCGGGGCGGTCTTCGCGCACGATGACCGCGGCCTGCTCCACCCCGTCGAGGCTGGCCAGGGCGGCCTGGATTTCGCCGAGTTCGATGCGATAGCCGCGGATCTTGACCTGCTGATCGGCCCGTCCGAGGTAGTCGAGTTGGCCGTCGGGGCGCCAGCGCACCAGATCCCCGCTGCGATACATCCGCGCCCCCGGTCCCCCGAACGGGCAGGCCACGAACCGGGCCGCGGTCAAGGAGGGCCGGTGCCAGTAGCCCACCCCGACGCCGCGCCCGGCGACATAGAGTTCACCGACCACCCCGGGGGGGACCGGGCGCAGCCAGGCGTCGAGCACGAACAGCGCCGCCCCGGGCACCGGCGCCCCGATCGGGACGCTGGTGACCCCGGGGGTCAGGGGGGCGCTGATGGTGGCATAGACGGTGGTTTCGGTGGGCCCGTACCCGTTGAGCATCACCCGCCCGGGCGCCCACCGCTCGATCACCTCCGGTGGGCACGCCTCCCCCGCGGCCATCAGGGTCACCCCGTCCAGGCCGGCGGGGGAGAGCATCGCCGCCGCGGACGGGGTTTGGCTCACGACCGTGACGTTGTCGGCAATGAGTAAGGCATGCAAGTCATCCGGGGAACCGGCGACCTGCTCGGGCACCACCACCAGACGGCCCCCGTGCAGCAGGGCACCCCAGATCTCCCACACCGAGAAGTCGAACGCATAGGAGTGGCACTGGGTCCACACCTGCTCGCGGTCCAGGTCGATGCCCACATCCAGGGTGTCGAACAGGCGGGTGATGTTGTCGTGGGTGACCGCCACCCCTTTGGGCACCCCGGTGGTGCCCGAGGTGTAAATAATGTGGGCCACCTGCTCGGGCCCCGGATCGGGCAGGGCGGTGTCGGGGCGGGTATCGATGGCGGGGTCGGCGACATCCAGCACCGGCCTGCCGTGGCGCTGGGCCCGCTGGGCCAGCCCGGCGGTGGTCAGCACCACGATCGGCGCGGCGTCGCCCAGCACGAACCCGATCCGTTCGTCGGGCAGGGCGGGATCGATGGGCAGGTAGGCCGCCCCGGTCTTGAGCACCGCCAGGATCGCGATGATCGCCTCGGCCGAACGCGGCACCAGCAGCGCCACACACTGGCCCGGCCCGGCGCCGTGATCGATCAAAAAGTGGGCCAACCGGTTTGACGCCTCATCGAGCTGCTCGTAGGTCCACGACCGGTCCCCACAGCCCAGCGCCACCCCCTGCGGGGCGCGGGCCACCTGCGCGGCGAACAACCCCGGCACCGAGCGCTCAACCACCGACTG
>NZ_LZJX01000029.1:0-720 GCF_001667595.1 Mycobacterium sp. E2989
CTCGCGCATCAACCGGCCCGATTCGTCGAGCACCGCCTCGATGCGGTCGACGGCGTCGCCGGATCGCGCCGCGGCCGCCCGCAGCCGTGGCAGCGCGACGTCGGTTCGCGCCGCGATCGCGGCCTTGATCAGTTCGGCCTTGTTGGGAAAGTAGTTGTAGAGGCTGGCGCTGGTGACGTTCGCGGTGCGGGCGATCTCACGGATGGTGGCGCGGGAGTAGCCCGCCGTGGCCACACAACGCATGGTGGCCACGATGATTCGCTGGCGGGTGTCCTCGCCGCTGGCGCCCACCGGGCGTCCCCGCTGCGCCCGCGTCACCGTGCTCCGCCCACTCGCGTGTCCTGTCCGCCGGGCTCTCGAAGCCCGACAGCATCGAATATAATCGACTGATCGATTAGCCCGGGGGTTCGCGGAGGCAAATGAGCGTTCTGCCGTCACAGCTGGGGCGCCCGGTGGGTGCCGATGGCGAGCAGACCCGCGCGCGCGTCATCGCCGCGGCGATGCGGTGCGTGGCCGAGATGGGCTACTCCCGCACCACTATTCGCGAGATCGCGCGGGCCGCCGACATGACCAGCGGCAGCCTGTATCACTACTTTGCGAACAAGTCCGAGCTGCTGGACGCCGCCGTCGAGGAGATCGAGGGAATCGCGCTGCCGCGGCTGCAGGCCGCGGCCGAACGGGCCGACGGCGTGGTCGAACGCCTCGCGGCGGTGCTCGACG